>DAHWBL010000153.1 GCA_027323595.1 Acetobacteraceae bacterium
CCCCCCCGATGCCAACCCCGATGCCGGGCTGGTACTGCTGGTCGAGGACGAGGCGGCGGTGCGGCGGCTGGCCGAGCGCAGCCTCGGGCGCGCCGGCTTCGCGGTGCTGGCGGTGGAATCGGCCGAGGCCGCGCTCACCGCGCTCGACCACGCGACCACCGCGCGACTCGCCGTGCTGGTCAGCGACGTGATGCTGCCCGGCCAGGACGGGCCGGCCCTGCTCGCCACGCTGCGCGCGATGCGGCCGCGGTTGCCGGCCATCCTGATGTCGGGCTACGCCGATGCCGCGCTGCGCCAGCGCCTGGACACCGCCGGCGCCGGCTTTCTGGCCAAGCCCTACCGCCAGGCGGAGCTGGTCGCGGCGGTGCAGGCGCTGGCCGGCCCGAACTCTTGAGTTGGGGCCTTGAGTTGGCCCCCTGAATTGACGTTTCTGTTTTGTTCTTGCGTCTTGGGCGAATCGAACGTACAGAGAACACATGGTTAATGCCCTGGCGCCCGGCGCGGTCCAGCGATTGCGCCGACGCGGCGGGGTGTGACAGGCTACCACCTCTTAATTGGCGTATCGCCAGGGTCGCCGGCATCCTCCGGTTGCATCCGTGGCACGCCCGAAAGGCACTGCCATGGCGCTCCGCTCGCAATCCTCGCGCAACGACAACGCCCGCGTCGCCGTGCCGCTCGATGCGAGCACCCGCAGCGACGGGGAAAAGAACAAGGCGCTGGACGCCGCGCTGACGCAGATCGAGCGCGCCTTCGGCAAGGGCTCGGTGATGCGCATGGGCGCGCGCAGCTCCGACGAACAGATCGAGGTGATCCCGTCGGGCTCGCTCGGGCTCGATCTCGCGCTGGGCATCGGCGGGGTGCCGCGCGGGCGCATCATGGAAATCTACGGCCCGGAAAGCTCGGGCAAGACCACGCTGGCGCTGCACGCCATCGCCGAGGCGCAGAAGCGCGGCGGCACCTGCGCCTTCATCGATGCCGAGCACGCGCTCGACCCCACCTATGCCCGCAAGCTCGGCGTCGATGTGGATAATCTGCTGATCAGCCAGCCCGACGCCGGCGAACAGGCGCTCGAGATCGCCGACACGCTGGTGCGCTCCGGCGCGATCGACGTGCTGGTGGTCGATTCCGTCGCCGCCCTGGTGCCGCGCGCCGAGCTGGATGGCGAAATGGGCGACAGCCATGTCGGGCTGCATGCGCGGCTGATGAGCCAGGCGCTGCGCAAGCTCACCGGCAGCGTCAGCCGCAGCAAGACCACGCTGATCTTCCTCAACCAGATCCGGCTGAAAATCGGCGTGATGTTCGGCAACCCCGAAACCACCACCGGCGGCAACGCGCTGAAATTCTACGCCTCGCTGCGCCTGGAAATCCGCCGCATCGGCGCCATCAAGGACCGCGAGGAGGTGGTCGGCAACCAGACCCGCGTGAAGGTGGTGAAAAACAAGCTCGCCCCGCCGTTCCGCCAGGTCGAGTTCGACATCATGTATGGCGAGGGCATCTCCAAGGTCGGCGAGCTGGTCGATCTGGGGGTGAAGGCGAACGTGGTGGAGAAATCCGGCGCCTGGTTCAGCTACGATTCCACCCGCATCGGCCAGGGCCGCGAGAACGCCAAGCAGTTCCTGCGCGACCACCCCGCCATCGCCGACGAAATCGAGCGCAAGGTGCGCGAACAGGCCGGCGTGGTCGCCAATTCCATGCTGGCCTCGCAGGACGGCCCCGAGGACGCCGACGAGGCCGAAGCCGCCGACTGAAATGCGGAGTTAGAGCAACATCGCCCAGACCGGAATCGGTCTGGGCGATAAAGTTGCTCGCTCAACATAAGGCTGGAGCGGTTTCACAGCGTCGATGCTGATGACGGTCAGGGCAAACCGCTCTAACGCGGCCGCCGACGCTGCCCACGGGCGGCGTCGGAGGAGCGGCTGCTCGCCGCGCCGCCGATGCACACCATCCCCAACCCCGCCGGCACCAGCCAGGACGGGCGCACCAGCAGCGGCAGCATCGCATGCACCCACACCCAGCCAAGCCCGAGCTGCTGCATCCAGCCGCGCAGATTAACCACCAGCGCGCGATCAAGATCGCCCAGCACTTCGCCCAGCGTCTGGTCGGGCGCGCCCAGGGTGGCCAGGGCGAACGCCCCCACCAGAAAAATCGCCGCCGCTACCGAGAAAATCTTGAATTTCATCGCATGGCCGGTTGCTACATGAACAGTTTCTCGCCGGTGCTGTTGGCATAAAGCCCGGCCACGAACTCGCCATAGCCGTTATAGAGCTGGGTGGGAATACGTTTGCCGGTGCCGATGTCGCGCTCGCTCGCCTGGCTCCAGCGCGGATGCGGCACCTCGGGGTTCACGTTCGCCCAGAACCCGTATTCCGACGACTGGATGTTTTCCCACATGCCGACCGGCCGCTTTTCCAGAAAACTCACCTTGACGATCGATTTGACCGATTTGAAACCGTATTTCCACGGCAGGTGAATGCGGATCGGCCCACCGTTCTGCGGCGGCAGCGCCTTGCCGTACATGCCGGTGGGAATGAAGGCCAGATCGTTGGTGGCCTCCGCCATGGTGACCGAATCGATGTAGGGCCACGGATAAAACGGCATGCGCAGGCCCGGCATGTGCTTCTTGTCGGCGATCGTGGTGAAGGCGACGAACTTCGCCGAGCCCAGCGGCCGCGCCAGCGCCACCAGCCGCGCCATCGCAAAGCCGGTCCAGGGCACCACCATCGACCACGCCTCGACGCAGCGATGCCGATACACCCGGTCCTCCAGTTGCACCTGGCGCAGCAGCTCGGCCAGCGAGAGAGTCTGCTCCTTTTCCACCAGCCCGGCGAAGCTGATCGACCAAGGGTCCTGCGGCAACGCCTGGGCGTCCTCCCACAGATCCTTGTCGGTGCTGAATTCATAATAGTTGTTATAGGTGGTCGCGGCCTTTTCCGGCGTGACCGGCCGGCCCGGCGGATATTTGTCGTCGGCGCGCGCAAGGCCAGGCAGCAGCGGCGCGGCGAGCCCGGCGGCCAGCAGCGCGCGGCGGCCAAGCGAAAACCCTTCCGGGGTGGCCCGATTTTCCGGCAATTCCCAGCCACGGCGTGAACGGATCAGCATCTGCACCCTCCTTGCGGTCAGCATCGACCGGTCAACCCCATTCGCGGCCCGACCGCGCGCGGTTACAGGCCCTCCCCCGCATGTGGCCACGCCGGCCGATTTGGCCAGGGTCGCATCACCCCACCCGCACCGGCGCGCGCTGTTCGATCGCGCCGGCATGAAAACGCCGCCGATAAAGCTGCCCCATCGCCAGCGCGGCGACGAAGGCGACCAGATACGGCAGGCTGGCCACCAGATAGAGCGATTCCACCGACAGATGCCGCGCGATCAGCACCCCGCCCAGCATCGGCCCGACGATCGAGCCAAGCCGCCCGACCCCGAACGCCCAGCCCGAACCGTTGGCGCGGATGGCGGTCGGATAGATCAGCGCGGCGCCGACATTGAGCCCGGTCTGGCCGCCAAGCACGCAGAATCCGGCGAAAAACTGCAACCCGAACACCGCCCACACCGCCTGCGCGCCGGCGGCCCAGCCGATCGCGGCGATCACCGGGATGGCCAGCCCAAACATCGGCGCGAGCGGCAGCAGCCCGTGCCGGTCCATCGGCCGCGCCAGCAGCAGCCCACCCACCAGCCCGCCAAACTGGGTCAGCATGCCGGCCACCGCGGCGCGCGCGGGGGGCATGTGGGCGGCGGCCAGCACCGTGGGCGTCCAGCTCAGCAGGAAGAAATATCCCATCAGATTCAGCATGAAACACAGCCACAGCAGCGGCGTGATCGGCGCGAGCCGCCCGGCGAACAACTGCGCGGGGGAAAACCGGCCCAGATCGGCCTCCTCGGCGACCACGAACCGCGCGCCGGGGTCGATCGCCTCCCCGGCGATGCGCGACAGGATCGCCGCCACCGCCGCGCCGGCGCGCCGCTTCAGCACCAGGAACCGCACCGATTCCGGCATCATCCAGATGCAGGCGATGCCGGTCAGCACCGGCACGATGCCGCCGATGCGAAAGATCACCGGCCAGCCCATCTCGGGCACCAGCGTCGCCGCGACCAGGCCCGGAAAGCCGCCGCCGAAGGCGACACCCGAATACAGGATGATCATCATGCTGGCCCGCCAGCGCCGCGGCGCCATCTCCGCGGCGAGCGCGCCCACGGTGGGCAGCAGCCCGCCGATGCCAACGCCTGCGACCAGCCGCAGCACCAGCACCTGCTCCAGGCTGGTGGCATCCGCGGTGATCCAGGTGATGGCGCCGAACAGCAGGCTGGAGGCGATGATCGCGCTTTTGCGGCCGAACCGGTCGCCGATCCAGCCAAAGATCAGCGCGCCGAACAAAATGCCCACCAGGCTCGCGCTCAGCACCGGCCCCATCGCCGCCATCGAGGTGACGCCGAACTGGGCGATCATGCCCGGTGCGGCGAAGGCAATGGCGGCGATGTCGTAGCCATCGGCCAGCACCAGCAGAAATCCCAGGATCAGCACGCTGATCTGGAACCGTCCGGGCCGGCGGGAATCGATGAAGGCGGCGACGTCGATGGTCTGGGCGGAGCGCTCGGACGCGGCCATGGCGGGGTCCTTCAATGCAGGGTTTTGAGGAAGGCGATCAGGTTGGCGCGATCGTCGGGGTCGGCGATGCCGCCGAGCTTCATCCGGGTGCCCGGCACCGCGGCGCGCGGGTTGGCCAGATAGGCGTCCAGCGCCGCGTCGTTCCAGATTTTACCAGACGCCGCCATCGCCGGCGAATAAGTGAAGCCGCCCACATGCCCGGCGGTCGCACCGGCGATGGCGGCGAGCGACGGGCCGGTGCCGTTGTCGCCGGGCGTGGTGGCGTGGCAGTTGGCGCATTGCTCGGCATACATCGCAGCCCCCGCGGCGACATCCTGGGCAACGCCAGGGGCGGTGGTGAGCAGCAGGGCGAAAAGGGTCGGCACGGGGCGCGGTTTCATCGAATATCCTTGTCAGAGCCTGGCGAGACGCGGCAGCAGCACCAGCGCGTTGGCGCGGTCGATGCGGGCGAGATCGGCGGCGGACAGGCCGGCGGCGGCAAGCCCGGTCTCGGCCTCGGCGGGGGCGACGAAGGGATAGTCCGAGCCGAACAAAATCTGCGACACCGGCAGCAGCGCGCGCATCGCCGCCAGCGCCGGCGGGCTGGTGGCCGAGGCGGTGTCATAGAACATCCGCCGCATCTGCGCGCGCACCCCGCCTGGCACCTGGGCGGCGAGCGCCTTGGGTCCGACCTCCTCGATGCGCGCCGCCAACATCGGCAGCGCGCCGCCGCCATGCGAAAAGATGAAGCGCAGATCGGGGAACTTCGTGGTGGTTCCCGAATAGATCAGGCTGGCGACGGTGCGCGTGGTGTCGAACGGGAACTCCACCATCTGCGGCTGAAAGCCTGGCATCAGCGCCGCACAGCACGGCGCGGCGGTGGGATGCACATAGACCACCGCGCGCCGGCGGTTCAGCTCGGCGAACACCGGCGCGAAGGCCGGATCGCCGAGATAGCGCCCGTCATAGTTGCTGAGCAGGCCGATGCCGTCGGCTTTCAGCACATCGAGCGCATAGGCGATCTCGGCGAGGCTGCCATCGATGTCGGGCAGCGGGATCGGCGCGAACAGGCCAAAGCGGGTGGGATGATCGGCGACCATGCGCGCGCCGTACTCGTTCCAGGCGCGCGCGATGGCGCGGCTTTCGTCGATCTTGCCGGTCCACACACCAGGCGTTGAAACCGAGCCGATCGCGGTGGCGATGCCATTGCTGTCCAGCACCTCCAGCGCGCGGGCGGGCGACCAGGTGGCGATCTGCGAGGGCGTGAGATTATGGCCAAAGCCACGGGCGGCGGCATGCTCGCGCGCGATGTGCTCGGGCGGCATGAAATGATGGTGGATGTCGATGCGCCGGCCGGCCGCCGGCATGGCGGCGGCGTACCCGACAGCGGGAGCGAGCACGGTGGCGGCGATCCCGGCCAGCGCGCCGCGTCGGCCGAGCGTCCCGCAGCAGGGTGCGCGGCATGCGGCGGCGGCATCGTCGCAGAAAAATCGCGCGCGCACCGATCGTGTCATGTTCATC
>DAHWBL010000162.1 GCA_027323595.1 Acetobacteraceae bacterium
TGCGCGAGCGGGCGGGTGGACAGGCGCAGATAGACCGATCCGCCGCCCTCGCTTTTGGGCGCCTGGATATGCGCGAAGGCGAAATGCAGGATCACCGCCAGCTCGTCGATGAAGGCGGGTTCGAAGGCGGCCAGCCCGTCCTGCGCCATGCCGATCAAGGGTGTCATGATCGACTGGTGCGCGCCGCCCTCGGGTGCGAGCGTGATGCCCGAGGGCGTGGCGACGACGATGAAGCGCGCATCCTGGTAGCAGGCGTAATTGAGCGCATCGAGCCCGCGGCAGATGAACGGGTCGTAGAGCGTGCCGATGGGGATCAGCCGCTGGCCGAACAATTCGCCCGACAGGCCGAGCGCGCTGAGCAGGGTGAACAGATTCATCTCGGCGATGCCAAGCTCGATATGCTGGCCCTTGGGCGAGAAGTCCCAGGTGAAGCTGGAGGCGATGCGTTCGGACTTGAACAGGTCCCTGGTCGTTTCGCGGGCGAACAGGCCGCGGCGGTTCACCCAGCCGCCCAGGTTGGTGGACACGGTCACGTCCGGCGCGGTGGTGACGATGCGGGCGGAAAAATCGGTGTCGGTGCGGCCGAGCTCGTTCAGGATCTGGCCGAAGCCCTGCTGGGTCGAGATCAGGCCGGTGCGCGTGGTTGCGGGCAGTGGTGGCACCGTGACCGGCGCGGCGGGGGGCAGGTCGCGCGCGAGTGCGGCGGCGCGGTGGTGCAGGGATTGCGTGATGTGGGCGGGGCTTGTTGCCAGACCCTCGAATTTTTCCCATTCGTGGCCGCGTCGGACGTGATGCTCGCCGCGCAGCTGGTCGATCTGCGCTTGGGTCAGCAGGCCGGCATGGTTGTCCTTGTGGCCGGCGAGCGGCAGGCCGTAGCCCTTGATGGTGTAGGCGATGAAGCAGGTCGGCCGGTCGGTCTGGCGGGCGGCGGCGAACGCCTCGACCAGGCCCGCGAGGTCATGGCCGCCGAGATTGTTCATCAGCCGCGAGAGGGCGGCATCGTCGCGCCGGCCGATCAGCGTGACGAGATCGGGATGCTGTCCGAGGTCGGCGAGCAGGCGGGCGCGCCAGGCGGCGCCGCCCTGGAAGGTGAGGGCGGAATAGAGCTGGTTCGGACAGGCATCGATCCAGTCGCGCAGATGCGGGCCGCCGGGCTCGGCGAAAGCCTGCTGTTGCAGCCTGCCATGTTTGAGGATGACGACATCCCAGCCGAAATCGGCAAAGATCGATTCGAAGCGTGACCACAGGCCTTCGCGCACCACCGCATCAAGGCTCTGGCGGTTATAGTCGATCACCCACCACAGATTGCGCACATCGTGCTTCCAGCCTTCGAGCAGGGCCTCGAAGATGTTGCCCTCGTCGATCTCGGCATCGCCGGCGAGCGCGATCATGCGGCCTGGCGCGCGGTCGTCGGTGAGGCCCTTGGCGCGCAGATAATCCTGGGTCAGCGCGGCGAACAGGGTCTGTGCGACGCCCAGCCCGACCGAGCCGGTGGAGAAATCCACGTCGTCCACGTCCTTGGTGCGCGAGGGGTAGGATTGCGCGCCGCCAAAGGCGCGGAAATTTTCCAGCCGGTCGCGCCCGATGCGGCCGAGCAGATACTGGATGGCGTGAAAGGCCGGGCTTGCGTGCGGCTTCACCGCGACCCGGTCGGCGGCGGTGAGCGCGTCGAAATAGAGCGCGGACAGGATGCTGACCATCGAGGCCGAGGAGGCCTGGTGTCCGCCGACCTTGAGCCCGTCGGGGTTGTCGCGCAGGTGGTTGGCGTTGTGGATCATCCAGGTGGAGAGCCACAGCGCCTTGCGTTCCAGTTCTTCGAGAAGGGCGAGGTCCATGGCGGTGTCTCCGGTGTGGGCGGTGCCCGCAGAGTGGCACGAAGTGGGGGCACAGTGGCACGAAGTGGGGGGTGAAAATTGCCAAAGTTCGGCAGTGAGGTGGGGAAAATAGGGATAATATGCCAATATTGGAACGCATATCGGAGGAATCTGCCAAATGTCACGGATCGACGATATCGACCGGCGAATCCTTGAGGCGCTGCAAAAGGACGGTCGCGCGACCATCGGCGATGTCGCCGCGCGCGCCGGGCTCACCGCCTCGCCCTGTCTGCGCCGGATCCGCGCGCTGGAGGCGGGGGGGATCATTCGCGGCTATGTCGCGGTGGTGGACCAGCTCGCGGTCGGGTTGCCGATCAGCGTGTTCGCCTCGGTGAAGCTGGAGCGCCAGCGGCAGGAGGATCTGGACCGGTTCGCCCGCGCGGTGGCGCGTTGGCCGGAGGTGCTGGAGTGTTATCTGATGACCGGGCATCGCGATTATCTGCTGCGCATCATCGTCGCCGACCTTGCCGCCTATGAGCAGTTTCTCAAGCAGAAGCTCACCCGCGTCGAGGGCATCGGTTCGATCGAATCGAGCTTCGCGCTGGGACAGGTGAAATACAGCAACGCCCTGCCGCTACGCTGAGCGGCCCGGCCGGGCGTGGATGTGGGCCTGCGCGCGGCGCAGCAGATCGAGCAGATAGGTGGTGGCCGGGGGCAGCGGCAGATCGATGCGCTTGATCAGCACGATCGGCGGGGCGGCGAGGGTCTGCGCGATGTCGATGGTGGTGAGCGTGCCGCGGGTCAGCGCGAATTCGTTCCATTGCATCGGCACCATGGCGAGCAGATCGGTGTTGAGCAGGCAGGTGATCAGCGACAGGGCGGACTGGCAGCGCACCGCCACGCGCGGGGCGGGCAGGCCGAGGGCGAGAAAAATCTCCACGATCTCATCTTCCGCGGTGGCGGTGATGGAGGTGGAAATCCAGTCCGCGCCGGCGATGTCGTGCAGCGAGCGCGCCCGCGCCAGCGGATGGCCGGCGCGGCACAGCACGATGCGGCGGCCCCCGAACAGCGGTTCGCGCGACAATTCGGGCAGGATTTTTCCGTCCTGGTGCGGGCCGATATAGAAATCCACCGAGCCGTCGCGCAGGCCGGCCTCAAGGGTTGGATAAAACCCCTCGATGACATTGAGCCGCACATCGGGGTAGCGCGCGGCGAACGGGCGCAGGCTGGCCGGCAGAAGTGCGAGATGTGCGGCGATGGACAGGCCGACGGTGACCGCGCCGGTCGCGTGGTTGCGAATCTGGTCGATCTCGTCACGGGTGCGGCGGATCTGGTTGAGCACGAGCGTGCCGTTGCGCACGAAGGATTGGCCGAGCTGGGTGGGGGCGACACCGCGCGCGCGGCGTTCGAACAAGGCGCCGCCGAACTCGCGTTCCAGCTCGGCGAGGCTGCGGGTGAGGGCGGATTGGGCGATGCCCAGATGGCGCGCGGCGGCGCGGATGCTGCCGCGTTCGGCGATGGCCACGATTTCGTGGAAATGATGCAGTTTCATTCGCCCCCCCCTGTCTCGGCGCGCGCAGCGCGTGGCGCCGTCAGTGATGTGTTTTTTCGATCACTCCGCCGAATTTGGCATCTTTGCGTGGCGATGTCGCCTCTGTATCGAGGCGGCACGCAACGCCCGGACAACCGGGGCCAAATGGGGAGAGACGACATGGCCATCATCAGGCCCGCGCTGCATCACGTGACGTTTCGCACCAGCCGGCTGGATGAGATGATCGTCTGGTATGGGCTGGTGATCGGCGCGACGGTGAATTTCCGCGACGCGCATGCCGCGTGGATGACCAACGACGCGGCCAACCATCGCGTCGCGTTTCTCGCTGTTCCGGGCCTGCATGATGATCCCGACAAGAACGCGCACAACGCGATGCATCACTCGGCGTTCGAGTATGAAAGCTTCGCCGACCTGATGGCGTCCTACAAGCGGCTTGCCGGGCATGACATCCATCCGGCCTTCTGTCTCGATCACGGGCTGACCGTTTCGATCTATTATCGTGATCCGGAGGGCAATTTCGTCGAGCTGCAAAGCGATGTGTTCGGCGACTGGCAGAAATCCGGCGAATGGATGCGCAGCGCGGCGGATTTCGCGGCCAACCCGATCGGCACTTTCTTCGATCCTGCCAGGGTTCTTGCGGCGCATGAGGGCGGGACCGACGCCGAGGCGCTGCACCGGGCGATGCGCGGGGGCGATTTTGTGCCCGCGGTGATCCCCAATATCGGCCTGCCGGTGTGAGCGGGCGGGGCGGGCCGGTGGAGGAGATCGTCGATGTGCTGGTCGTGGGCGCCGGCCCGGTAGGGCTTGCCGCGGCGATCGAGCTGGGGCGGCGCGGCGTGCGCTGCCAGGTGGTGGAGCGCAATGATCGTGTGGGCTACAGCCCGCGCGCCAAGACGACCAATGTGCGCACGATGGAGCATCTGCGCCGCTGGGGCATCGCCGATCGGCTGCGCGCGGCCGCGCCGATGCCGCCGGATCAGCCCTATGACATCGTGTTCGCCACCCGCATGAACGGGCCCGAGCTTGCGCGCTTTCACAACGCGCTGAACGGCGAGCGCGTGCGCAGCAACCTGTATTCGGAATCGGCGCAATGGGTGCCGCAATACGTGCTGGAGGAGGTGCTGCGCGGCCACGCCGAATCGCTGCCCGGCGTGGCGGTGTCGTTTGACACCGAGTTCGTCGCGTTCACCGAGGAAGATGATGCGGTGATCAGCGAGGTTTCCAACCGCCGCGACGGTTCGACGCGGCGCATCCGCAGCGCGTATCTGGTTGGCGCGGATGGCGCGCGCAGCCTGGTGCGCGAGCGGATCGGCGCGACCATGCGCGGCGACAGCGCGTTCTCGCGCAACTACAGCGTGATTTTCCGCGCCCCTGATCTGCATCTTCGCCACCGCCACGGCCCGGCGATCATGTATTGGATGGTCAATGGCGAGGTGCCCTGTCTGCTCGGGCCGATGGATGCGCAGGGGCAGTGGTTTTTCATGGCGACCAAGATCGGTGATGGCACCGAGGCGGGTGATCTTGATCCGGTGGAGCTGATCCGCCGGGGGTCGGGGATCGCTGATCTGGCGGTGGAGATCGTCGGCACCGATCCGTGGCTCGCGCGCCGGCTGGTGGCCGATCATTATGCGCAGGGCAGGGTTTTTCTGGCCGGCGATGCGTGCCACCTGCATCCGCCGTTCGGCGGGTTTGGGATGAACATGGGCATCGGCGATGCCGTTGATCTGGGCTGGAAGCTCGCGGCGATGGTGCAGGGCTGGGGCGGGCCGGGGCTGCCCGGCTCCTACGAGGCCGAGCGCCGGCCGGTGCATGAGCGCACCATCGCCGAGGCGGTGATCAATTACGCCTCGCTGGGCAACCAGTTGTTCCGCCCCGGGCTGGAGGAGCCAGGCCCGCTCGGCGATGCGACCAGGCGCGAGGTTGGCGAGATCATCGAGGCGACGAAAATCCGCGAGTTCAAGACGCTCGGCGTGGTGCTGGGCGCGCGCTATGCCGGCTCGCCGGTCATCGTCGATGACGGCAGTGCGCCGCCGCCCGACGAATACATGCTGTATCTGCCCTCGGCGCATCCGGGGTGCCTCGCGCCGCATCTGTGGCTGGCCGACGGGTCGTCGCTGTATGATCATTTCGGGGACGGATTCACCCTGCTGGTCACCGCGGGGGACGTCGCGCCGGCGCGCGGGCTGGAGGTGGCGGCGGCGGCGGCGGGCGTGCCGCTGCGGGTGCTTGCTCCCGACGACGCGCGGCTGGAGGCGCGCTATGGCGCGCGCTTCGCGCTGGTGCGCCCTGACCAGCATGTCGCCTGGCGCGGCGAGGCGTTGCCCGACGACCCGGGCCGGCTGCTTGGCATCGTCACCGGCGCGGCTCCGCCCTGAGCGGAGCGCGAAACAAAAAATTGGGCGGAGCGCGACACAAAAAATCCAGGGGGGGAACAATGAAAATTCGCATTGCGCGGGCCGTCCGGCCGATGATTTTGGCGGGCTTGCTGGCGCTCGGCGGGGGTTTTTCCGGCCCGGCGCGGGCGGGCGAGGAGGATCTGCGCATCGGCGTGATCCTGCCGCTGAGCGGGCCGTTCGCGCTGGTGGGCCGTGAGATAAAGGCCGGGATCGAGACCTTCATGGCGCAGAACCCCGCCACGCTCGGCGGGCGGGCGGTGGTGCTGATTTTCAGGGACAGCCAGGGCGCGGGGCACATCGCCAAGCGTGAGGCGCAGGAGCTGGTGGTCAACGAGCATGTGGCGATCCTGGCCGGGCTCGGCACGACCCCTGACGCGCTGGCGGTGGCGCCGGTGGCGACCCAGGCGGAACTGCCGATGATCGTGATGGGCTCGGGCGGCGGCGCGGTGACGTCAGCCTCGGCCAACATCGTGCGCACCGCCTTCAATATCGGCCAGATCGCGTCGGTGGCGGGGACCTATCTGGCGGGCACCGGCAAGAAGACCGCGGTCAGCCTGGTGGCGGATTTCGGCCCCGGGATCGAGAGCGAGACGGGCTTTGCCAAGGCCTTCGAGGCGGGCGGCGGGAAAATGATCGCCACGCTGCGCTCCCCGTTCGAGAGCCCGGCCTTCGCGCCGTTTCTGCAACGGGCCGCGGACCTGCATCCCGACGGGCTGTTCCTGTTCGTGCCGCAGGGGCAGAACGCGGTGCTGATGCGCGAATTCGCCGAGCGTGGCCTCGCGCGCTCGGGCATCGGGCTGATCACCACCGGCGATGTGCTCGATGAGAGCCTGATCGACCAGATCGGCCCGGCGGTGCTGGGGGTGACCAGCATCTATCATTATTCGGACGTGCATCCATCCGCGCTGAACCAGCGTTTCGTCGCCGATTTCGAGCGCGTGTCGGGCGGGCTGCGCGCCAACATGATGGGGGTGAGCGGCTATGACGGGATGCGGCTGATCCAGCTTACGTTGGAAAAAACCAAGGGGCAGACGAAGGAGTTCGTCGCCGCCGCGAAGGGGCTGGCGTGGGAGAGCCCGCGCGGGCAGGTGCGCATCGACCCGGCCACGCGCGACATCGAGCAGGACATGTATGTCCGCCGCGTGGAGCGGCGCGGCGACCGGCTGGTCAATGTCGAGATCGCGACGGTGCCGGTGCCGGTGCGGTAGATGCCCTACATGCCCAGCGCGCGGCGATAGACGTCGAGCAGGGTCTCGGCTTCCTCCACCTCGGCGGGCTCCTGCTTGCGCACGCGGATCAGCGCGCGCAGCACCTTGATGTCGAAGCCGGCGGATTTCGCCTCGGCGTAGATGTCCTTGATGTCGCCGCTGAGGGCCTTGCGCTCCTCCTCCAGCCGCTCGATGCGGTCGACCAGGCTGCGCAGCCGGTCGGCGGCGATGCCACCGGTTTTGACGTCGTCGGGTTTGGGAGAATCGAGGGCCATCTGCGCGCTCCGGTCAGGGGCCGCAGGGTCTAGCGCCGGGCGGCGGATCGATCAATGACCCCCGGCTTCACCCACCGTTGGCCCTCAATGTCCCGGATGGGATTTGGCGAGGGCGGCCTTTTGTTCGGCGGTGGCCTCGCGCTGGTACTGGGCCTGCCATTGCTTGTAGGGCATGCCGTAGACGATCTCGCGCGCGTCGGGGTCGGCGAGGGTGATGCCCTGGGCCTGCGCGGCCTCGCGATACCAGCGGCTGAGGCAGTTGCGGCAGAAGCCGGCGAGGTTCATCAGATCGATGTTCTGCACGTCGGTGCGCGAGCGCAAATGCTCCACCAGGCGGCGGAAGGCGGCAGCCTCCAGCTCGGTCTCCAGCGTCTTGTCGAG
>DAHWBL010000181.1 GCA_027323595.1 Acetobacteraceae bacterium
TTTTTCAGGTTATGGTAGCAGCCGTTGCACGGCGCCATCACCGTCTTGTGGCCCATCTCGGCGGCGATGCGCAGATTGCGCGATGACAGGAAGGTCTGCAGCAGCGGGTCGATGTTTTTCACTTCCATCGCGCCGCAGCAGTTCCAGTCCTTCAATTCCTCAAGCTTGAGACCAAGCGCCTCGCTCACCGCGCGGGTCGAACGGTCATAGGCGTGGCCGGTGCCTTCCAGCGCGCAGCCCGGATAATAGGCGACCTTGGCGTGGGTCTGGCTCATCGCGTCTCTCCTGGCGGCAGGCCGAGTGCCACGCGTTGCGCCGCCTCCTGCTCGATGATGAATTCCTCGATCGCGCGTTGTGTGCTTGCCCATTTGCGGGTGCGCGGCGCCCGCACCCCGGCCCAGCCCAGACGCAGCAGCAGGCCCACCGGCATGCGCATGACCAGCCCGCGCACCAGCCCGAGCAGCCAGTCCTGGGTGAGCTTCTGCCCTGTGTGGGCAAAGAACTTGCGCAACAGACGGCCTTCCTCGATGCGTCCGGTGGTGATCACCTGGGCGGAGAAAATATTGTCGAACTCCATCGCGGGGGAGGGCGGGGTGTGTCCCTTCAGCTCCAGCCAGCGCGCGGTGGCCTTCATCACCCCTTCGGGGTCGACATCGCGGGGGCAGATATGGGTGCATTTGTTGCACGACACGCACTGCCAGATGATGTCCTTGTCGCGCAGCAATTCGGATTCGAGCCCAAGGCGGATCAGATATATCCAGTAACGCGGATTGAAGTCCGGGTTGAGCGCGTTCACCGTGCAGGCGTTGCTGCACGATCCGCATTGCCAGCAGCGATGGATATGCTCGCCGCCGGGCAGGGCGGCGATCTCGGGTTCCAGTGCCTCGTTATAGTCGGTGATCACCCGTGGCGCGATGAAGGTGCTCCAGTCGCCGGAGACGTCGACGCCGTCGATGATAAGCTGTTCGTTGCGAATGAGATTCTCTGGCCGAATCAGGGACTTTTCATGAATCGGCATGGTGTTCTCCGTGGCCGAGACGCGCGCGCGGCCCGCGGCGTTCGTTGAAATCGGCGGGCAGCTTCACCCGCGCGCGCATTCCGCTCACGCCGATGATGTCGAGCCCCAGCATCCGGCGGGTATGCGCCAGCGGATCGGCCGCGAATTTGGATTCCGCGTTGAGAAAACTCGCTCCGCGATCATTGATGTAGTCGGCGTAGATGTGCGCCATCAGCAGGTCTTGGGTCAGGGCGATGTCGCGGAACACGCCATGCTCGCGCAAAAATCCGCTGATTTCCTCGGCAAGAACGATGAAGCACGATGGGTCGTCGGCGATCGCGCCTGGGTCAGGGCAGGGCGCGTCCTCATACCATATCTGGCGCAGCAGCCCGGTTCCGGTGCCACGATCCCACACCCAGCGGCACATCAGCGGCACCTGGTCGGGGGTGGTGAAATGCAGCAGTTCGGCGGCCAGGTCGCGCACCCAGCGATGCGCGCGGTCGGCGGGAAAGGCGGCGAGGAAATTCTGCCAGCGCGATGCGAGCGGGCTCTGCCGGTCGAGCAGATCAGCGATCAGCACGGGCAGCGTTGCGACATCGTTCCGCTCGATCCAGCCGCCGATCCGCCGGCGCACCGTGGGCATGAAATTGGCGAGCGCGAGCAGGCCGGTCTCCTCCAGCGTCGTCGCGCGCCCGCCACCGACGAGTTCGCCAAAGAACGAGGATTTCGCGCGCAACAACTCAACCATCGCGCCGACGCCGCCAGCCTGCGCGGTCGCGTCGAGCAACCGGTCGAGGCCGTCACGCAATGCGGGTCCGCTCAGATCAAGAACCGGCGCGCTCATTTGGGCCGACCCATCATTCCGCCGCCTGAGGCAGGCCGGTGCGCAGGCTGGCCAATGCAGCCATCGCCGCGGCCTGGCCCTGGGCGATCGAATCATCGATCGTCTCGGGGCCGGTCGCAGCACCCGCGGTGAACACGCCCGGTCGCGAGGTGCCGCACATGGCGCTGTAGGACGAGGCCTTCGCCAGGTAGCCGTGTTTTTCAAGTTGCACGTCAAACACGGCGGAGATCGTCATGTTGTCGACATTTGGGTCCATGCCGATCGCATGCACCACCAGATCGAACGGGATGGTGATCGGCCGCTTCACCAGCGTATCCTCGCCCTTGACGATCAGCCGATCGCCATTGGATGTCACCTCGGCGATGCGCGCCTTGATGTATTTGACGTGATGCTTCTCCTGGCTTTCCCAGTAGTACTTGTCCTCATAAAGCCCGAAGGTGCGGATATCCATGTAGTAGATGTACACGGAACATTCCGGAATTTCCTCGCGGATTTCCATGGCGAGGTTGGACGACACTGTGCAGCAGATCTTGGAGCACCATTCCCGCCCGATCTGGCGATCGCGCGAGCCCACGCACAACAAAATCGCGACCCGCGCCGGCTTGCGCCCGTCAGAGGGGCAATGCACGCCTCGGCCCGAGGAAATCATCTGCTCGACCTGCGTGGTGGTGACCACGTCGGGGTAGGTGCCAAAGCCCCATTCGGGCTTGTTGACCGAATCGAAATGCGTGAAGCCGGTGCACAAAATCGCGGCCGACACGGCCCGCGTCGCGCCGGACCCCAAAGCGACGTTGAAGGCGCCGGGATTGCCGTCGAAACGCATCACCCGCTCACCGGTGAGCACCTCGATGCGCGGGTCGGCGCGCACCCGATCGACCATGCCGCCGATCGCGTCCTTCGCCCACTCGCCAGATGGCACCAGCTTGGCATAGCCCGAAAGAATCGGCGCGCCACCAAGAACATTCTCCTTGTCCACCAGCAGCACGTTCTGCCCCGCGGCGGCCAGCGCGTGCGCCGCGGAGAGCCCGGCCGGGCCGCCGCCCAGCACCAGAACCGGATCGTTCATCGGCCGTCCCCAAGCGCGCGCATCGGCACGAAGCCCGGGCCCGAGGTGATCGCAAGGCGCGGGTCATACAAGGTCTCGGCGCGCCCTGCGGCGACCTCGACCAGGTAGGATTCGAA
>DAHWBL010000184.1 GCA_027323595.1 Acetobacteraceae bacterium
CGCCGGAGAGCTGGTGTGGAAAACGTGAGAGCAGATCGGTCGGCAGGCCGACCAGCCGCGCCAGTTCCTCGCAGCGCGCGGCGACGGCGTCACGCGGCATCGGCCCGCCCAGCCGCAGCAGCGGCTCGGCGATCGCGCGGCCGGCGGTGAAGCGTGGATTGAGGCTGTCGGTCGGGTCCTGAAACACGAGCTGGATGCGCCGGCGCAGCTCGTGGCGGGCGAAGCCATGCGCCGGCATGGCGGAAATCTCGACGCCGTTGAAGACGATGCGCCCCGCGGTCGGATCGAGCAGGCGCATGATCATCATCGAGGTGGTGGATTTGCCGCACCCGGATTCGCCCACGAGCCCCAGCGTCTCCCCGCGGCGCAGCGTGAAGTCGATGCCGTCAACCGCGCGAAACGGCGCCGGCGCGTGCCCGCGCAGCTTTGCCACCCAGTCCCCCTTGCGCGGAAATTCCTTGATCAGACCTTCAACCGATAAAAGCACATCGCCTGGCGGCGGTGCCGCGGCCGGGGGAGTGGCGGGTGCGTGCGCCAGCAGATCATGCAGTTGGATGCCCGGGCGTGGCGTCGCGCGGATCAGGCGCTGGGTGTAGGGGTGCGCGGGGGCGGCGAACAAGGCTCGCGCCTCGGCCCGCTCCACCACCCTGCCCTGTTCCATCACCATGATGTCGTCGCACCAGGTGGCGGCGAGGCCCAGATCATGGGTGATGAGGATGGTGGACATGCCGCGCGCGCGGGTGAGTTCGCTGACCAGTTCCATCACCGCCTGCTGGGTGGTGACGTCAAGACCCGTGGTGGGCTCATCTGCGATCAGCAGTTGCGGGCGGCAGGCGATGGCGAGCGCGATGACGATGCGCTGGCACATGCCGCCCGACAGCTCGAACGGATAGGAGTGGTAGCGCTGCTCGGGGTCGCGGATGCGCACGGCCGCCAGCGCCTCGATCGCGGCTGTCCGGGCGGTGCGGCTGGTGGCCTGGCCGTGGCGGCGCAGAACGTCCTCGATCTGCGCGCCGACGGTGCGGATCGGGTTCAGCGCGGCGCGGGGATTTTGGAAGATCATCGACATCTCGCGCCCGCGCAGATCCTGCATCTCGGGCTCGGTGGCGGCGCGCAGGTCCACGCCGCCGAAATGCACCTGGCCTTCGGCGATCCGCCCGGCGCGGTCGAGAATTCGCATCACCGCATAGCTGGTCACGGATTTTCCGGAGCCGGACTCGCCGACGATGCCCAGCGTGCGGCCGCGCGCCAGGGCGATGTTGACGTGCTTCACGGCGCGCACGATGCCGCGCCGGGTCGCGAATTCGACCGTCAGGTCGTGGACGTCGAGCAGGGGCACCGCATCGTTCATCACCGCGCGCCCATCATGTTCGCCGCTGCGGATCGACGATGTCGCGCAGCCCGTCGCCCAGAAGATTGAAGCAGAACACGGCGAGCATCAGCGCGAGGCCGGGAAACAATGCGATCCACCAATCCCCCGAGACGATGAAGGCCGCGCCCTCGGCCACCATGATCCCCCATTCGGGTGTGGGCGGGCGAACGCCAAGACCGATGAAGGAAAGGCCTGCCGCGTTGAGGATGGCGTAGCCCATGGTGAGCGACATCTGCACCACCATGATCGGCATGATGTTGGGCAAAATCTGTGTCAGCAGCAGGCGAATGTCGCTGTTGCCGGACAGGCGCGCGGCCTGCACGAAGCCGGCGTCGCGGCGGATCGCCGCCTCGGTGCGGGCGATGCGCGCATAGATCGGCACGTTCACGATCGCGGTGGCGAGGATGATGTTGCCGACGGTGTTGCCAAGTGCCGCGACGATGCCCATGGCAAGCACGAACAGCGGAAATGCCATGATGGTGTCAGTGATCCGCCCGATCACCTGGTCCAGCCAGCCGCCGAAAAACCCGGCGAGGATGCCCGCGAGCCCGCCCACCGCGAACACCGACACGACCGACACGATGGCGATGGTGAGATCAAGCCGGGTTGCCACCATCACGCGCGAGAAGATGTCGCGGCCGAGCTGGTCGGTGCCGAACCAGTGCGCCGCGGTGGGCGGGCGCAGGGCGGCGGCGGTGTCGGAGGCGAGCGGCGAATAGGGCACGATCCAGGGACCGAACAGCCCGATCAGCACAAACGCCACGAATAGAACGGCGGCGAACAAGGTGACCGGGTTTTCCAGCAGCACATTGCGGATATGGGCCAGCAGACCCGGCTCGGAAGGGCGCGTCGCGCGTTCGACCGTGCTGCTCATGCCGCCACCCGCATGCGCGGATCGATCACGGTGTAGAGCAGATCGATCACCAGATTGAGCGAGATATACAGGATCGCCATCGCCAGCACGAAGCCCTGCACCGGCGCATAGTCCGACGCCACCAGCGCGTCCACCGCGTAGCTGCCGATGCCTGGCCAGGCGAACACCTTCTCAACCAGCACGGCGGCACCGAGAAGAAACGAGAACACCATGCCGAGCGTGGTGACCACCGGCAGCAGGGCGTTGCGAAAGCCGTAGCGTATCACAACGGTTGCGGTGGACAGGCCGGCGGCGCGGGCGGTGCGGATGAAATCCGCGCTCAGCACCGAGAGCATCGCAGCCCGGGTCATGCGCGCGATCGGCGCGAGCGCGAATATCCCGAGGGTGAGCGCCGGCAAAATCAATTGTGCCAGTGCCGCGCGAAAAGTTTCTCCATCGCCGTCGAGCAGCGCATCGATCAGATAAAAGCCGGTGCGGTCGGTTGGGGCGGAGAAGAACACGTCGAGCCGGCCGAGCGGTGCGGGCGACCAGCCGAGCTGGTAATAAAACACGTAGACCAGCAAAAGACCGGTGAAAAATACCGGCACCGAGACACCGGCGGTGGTGACGACGCGACAGGCATGGTCGATGAAGGAGCCCTGCTTCAGCGCCGCGAGCACGCCGAGCGGAATGGCGATGCCGATCGCGAAGACGAGCCCGCACAGCACCAGCTCCGCGGATGCGGGCAGCCTGGTCAGGATTTCGTTCAGCACCGGCTGGCCGGTGGTCAGTGACTGCCCCAGATTGCCGTGGATCAGGTCCTGCACATAGCGCACGAACTGCGCCCACAGCGGCAGGTCGAGCCCGAGTTGGTGGCGCACCTCGGCGATGGATTGCTCGGTCGCGGTGGGGCCGGCGAAATAGGCCGCCGGATCGCCAGGCAAAACCCGCGTCAGCAGGAAGGTGACGATCACCACCCCGATCAAACTGGGCACCGCCGTGGCCAGGCGCGCGGTGAATGTACGCAGCATCAATTCCCCCTTTGCGGCGATGCTGCCACGCTCACGCGCCCTTGACCACCGATCGGTAGTCCAGCCGTCGATGGAACCAGTACTGGTAGCCGGATATGTCCTGCTGCATCGCGATGTTGACGTAGGGCTGATAGATCGGGATGCGCGGAATGTCGGTCCAGGCGAGGTCGATGAAATCGAGCACCGCGCGGTCATAGGTGGGCGTGTCGCCGGCGGCGGCGGCGCGGCGCGCGGTGTCGATGAAGCCGTCCATTTTGGGTGACTGGTAGCTCATGGTGTTGAACACCGAATTCTGTCCGTCGTAGCACCAGAAAAAGAAATATTCCGGGTAATCGAGCCAGCCGGAGAACACGTTGACGAACAACGGCATCGTTTTTTTGTTCAGCTCGGTGCGCCAGTTGGCACCGGGGATCTTGTTGATCGTGGTTTTGATGCCGATCTGCAACAAAGCTTCCTGGATCAGCACGCACATCGGCTCGTTGACGTCGGCGAATCCCATGTCGAAGGAAAGAGTGGTCTCGAATCCTTCGGACTTGCCGGCCTCGGCCATCAGCGCGCGGGCGGCGGCGAGGTTGGTATCGTAGGGGTGCGGCTGCGGCCAGACCGGCTCGGTGGGGTGCGCGGGTCCGGCGAACATCGGCCTGGCCAGGCCGAACATCACCGCGTCCATGCTTGTCTGATAGGGCACCACCATCGCCACGGCGCGGCGGACGCGCGCATCGTCGAACGGCGGATGCGCGACGTTCATGCCCAGATACTGGATGCCGTTGCTGTAGGGGATGGATTCGAGCTTGAGCTTGCCGGCGGCTTTCACCTCGGCGAAATCCTTGGGCGGCAGATCGTAGCTGATGTCGGCATCACCGCGTTCGAGCAGCGCGCGGCGGTTGCCGGCGGACGGAATGAAGCGCCAGACCACGCGCTGCATCGCCGGCTTGCGGCCCCACCAGCTTTCATTGCGCTCGAACACGATCTCGGTGCCCGGCGTCCAGCGCGTGACCTTGTAGGCACCGCTGCCGGCGGTGGTCTGTTTGGTGTATTCGAGCCCCCACGGGTCCGCCGCGGTGGCCTTGGACTTCACCAGATTCGCGTTCACCACGCAGGGCACGATCACCGCGAGGTCGGGCATGGTGAGCCGGTCTGGCCGCAGGAAATCGACGCGCACGGTGCGGTCATCGACCACCACGAACTGCTCGGGCTTTTCGAGGCTGCCGGCCTTCATTTGAAAGGCGGGGAAGCCGCCGACGCTGACGGCGCGGTCGAGCGACCATTTCACGTCCGAAGCGGTCACCTTCTGGCCATCCTGGAACGTGGCGTCGCGGCGCAGCTTGAAGGTCGCGGAATTGGCGCCGACGGTGAAATCCTCGGCGAGTTCGGGGATCAGCTTGTCGCGATCATAGTAGGACGTGCCGTCCGGCAGCGTCTTCATCGCGTGGGTGATCAGCCGGTCATAGCAGTTCCACGACACCTCATAGCCAGGCACGTTGGTGCCGATGCCATGGATATCGAGGTTGTTCGGCCCGCTTTCGGACACCACCAGCAGCGTGTTGGCGCGGCTTTGCGCCTTGGCCCCGCGAACCATCGGGGCGGCGAGCCCGACCGCTCCGCCCAGCAACACATCCCGACGCCGCATGAAACCCCCGCTGACATTTGCCTGGAACCTGGGGGAAGCAAGCGCCGCGCCAACGGAGAAATTCGACTTATCTTTTTGAAATCACTTGCAAATATGGACGATCATCGCCGCGCCGCTCATGCCTTCGGGTTGGGCAGAAGCCGTGCGATGTAGGGCGGAAGCTGGAACGCGGCCCATTGCAGCTCGGGCGTCCAATATTGCGTGGTGCCGACGATGCCGGCCGCCTCGGCGCGCGCGCGCAGGGTGCTGACCGCAAGCTCGGCGATGCCGCCGGTCTTGGCGGCGAAGCCCAGCGCCATGAAGCCGCCGACATAGGTCGGCACCGCGACCGCATAGGCGCCGACATGGGCGAAATGGCGGGCGCGGCGCGCGCTGGTTTCGCGCAGTTCGTCGGGCTGCATGAACGGCACGCCGGCCTGGTTCACCACCAGCCCGCGCGGCGACAGCACGCGGGCGCATTGGGCGTAGAACGCATCGGAGAACAGCACCTCGCCGACGCCGACCGGGTCGGTGCTGTCGACGATGATGACATCAAAGCTCGCATCGGCGGCGGCCGCGACATAAGCGATGCCGTCACCCACGATCACCTCGGCGCGCGGATCGGTCCAGGCGTGCCCGCCGATGTCGGGCAGGAACTCGCGCGCGAGGCGGATCACTTCGGCGTCGATCTCCACCATCACCGCGCGGCGCACGGTGCGGTGGGCGAGCACCCGGCGCAGCACGCCGCCATCGCCGGCGCCGATGATCAGCACGTTTTCCGCCGCGCCGTGCGCGAGCAGCGGCACATGCGCCAGCATCTCCTGATAGACGAACTCGTCCGCCTCGGTGATCTGCACGGCGCCATCGAGCATCAGCACGCGGCCATGGCCGGGGCTGTCGAAAATCTCGATGTCCTGGAAGTCGCTGCGCACCCGGGCGAGCGTGCGGGTGCGCGCGAAGCGCTGTCCCCAGTGCGGGTAGAGCGTCTCGTTCACCCAGTTCTGATCGGTGTCGGCGTGCTCGGACATGATTTTCTCCCGCCTTGGCGGCGACAGGACAGCATGATCGGGCCGGTTCCCCGCGCCTGGGCGCGCGGAACCGGCTCGATATCCTTCGAACGGTCGCTCAGAGTTGGAGCAGAGGCAGCTTAGGCGACAATGCCCCGACGCTGCTCGTCGAGTTCCACCCGTTCGGGGGCGAACGCCCCGCGCAGCACCGGGATCGCGTCATGCGGGTTGCAGGCACCGCACATGAAAATGTCCACGGCGGCGAAATTGCGCTCCGGCCAGGTGTGGATGGAGATATGGCTCTCCGCCAGCACGACCACGCCAGACACCCCGCCATTGGGGGTGAAATGGTGGAAATGGCTGTGCAGGATCGTCGCCCCGGCGGTCACAGCGGCGGCGCGCAGGGCGACGTCGATATGTTCCGGGTCGGCGAGGTTGGTGGCCCCCCACAGGTCGACAAGCAGATGCGTGCCGGCGAATTTCACTCCGTCCTTGATGACGAAGTAGTCCTTCTGCGCATCATCCTGTGCAGCGATCGTCTGGTTCTCGCTCGGGAAATCCGAGACCATCCCCAGTTGAGCAAGTGCGTTCATCACGTACCCCCAAACCAGCAGATGACCTGTTGGGTGCCAATCACCCCCTTGGGCCAAAGTCGGGCGGGTGTAGGGCCCCCCCCCCCTCGCTGCAAGCGATTTCTATGGCTTGACATCGCAATTCTTGGGATCATCAAACGCATGGCGGCGCGCGACCTGCGTCAGGGCGGCAGGACTTATTTCTTTCCCATCGTCGCCAGCGCCTGTTTTGCGGTTCGGATGTCCTTGCCGGAGCGATCGAGATCGCCAACCGAGACCAGCGGCGGGTCGGTCAGCAGCCGGAACAACCCGGCCCGATCGGGCGGCAGGCGGGCGGTGAACGACGCCAGCAGGCGCAAGCGTTCCGCGTCATGGGCACTGGCGGTGTCGGCCGCCAGCTCGATCAGAAGCTCGGTGGAGGCGTCGTCGAGCGGCCCCTCGGCGGGCAGCCCGGCGAGCAGCGGCACCAGCGCCGCCTCCGCGTCGGACCATTGGCCGGCGGCGGCGAACAGGCGCGCGCGCTCGCGCAGGCTGGCCGGATCGTCGAACGTGGCAAGCCCCCGCGCCGCCTGCGCCGGCTGGCCCAGCGCGGCGTGCGCCTGTGCGCCGATCCGCGCCCGACGCAGCCGCAGCGCGTCGCCGGCATCCGGCTCGTCGGAATCGGCCAGCGCGGCGAGCGCGCCGTCGGCGTCGTTCTGCGTCAGGCGGGCGGCGGCGAGCTCAGCTCCGAATTCCGCCTTTGCCGCGCCATCCGAGCCGCGCATCAGCCGTTCCAGCAGCGGCAGGGCGCGGGCCGGCATCTCGGCGTGCACCAACTGCTCGGCGAGCTTGCCGGCGAACCCGTCCGCCGCCGCGCCGTGCGGGGCGACATCCTGATTTTCCTCGGCGGCGGCGACGAACTCCAGCGGCGAGACCGAGTCTGGCGCGTTCACCACCCGCGTCAGCATCGAGGCCCGACGGGCTTTGAGCGCGGCCAGCTCGCCCGCCGCGTCCGGCTGGTCGGCGAGCAGCCCCTCGGTCTCGCGCAGCAGCGCCATGGCGGCGCGCGGCGTGCCGGCCTGTTCCAGCAGCTCGGCGGTGCGTCGGCGCAGATCGATCTCACGCTCGTCGCCGCGCCAGGCATAGAGCAGCGCCTGCATGCGCCTCGCTGCGGTCGCCACGTCGATGCTGCCGCCGGACAGGCGCAGCTCGATCGCGCGCCGGGCCGCGCGCAGCCGCAACAGCCGGTCGCGGCCGGCGGCGAGCGCGTCGTCGATGGCCAGCGCCGCCGGCGGATCGGCGGCCTCGGCGAGGATGGCGCCGGCGAAGCGCAGCGAGGCGTCGTCCTTGTTCTGGGCGAGCAGCGCGGTGGCCTGCGCACGCGGCCCGCCGAGCGCGATGGTCTCCGCGGCGATCGGCAGCAGCCGGGCGCGCAGCGGCGGCGGGTAGGATTGCAGCAGCGGCAGGGTGGCCGCGAACATCGGCCCCGCCACCGCCGCGTAGGCGGGATCGTCGGGGTGCAGGGCCATCAGCCGCAGGGCGCGCCACAGGGTGATTTCATCGGTGCCGGCCTGCGCCGGGTCGTCGAGGGCGGCGCTGTCGTCGAGACGGTCGGCAAGCAGGGCGGCGATCGCCGAGAGGGCCTGAAAAT
>DAHWBL010000189.1 GCA_027323595.1 Acetobacteraceae bacterium
AGATGCGCCGAGCCCGCCGCCACCGGCCGCAAGGTCGGCGCAACCCG
Source organism: Acetobacteraceae bacterium (assembly GCA_027323595.1). Classification (GTDB taxonomy): domain Bacteria; phylum Pseudomonadota; class Alphaproteobacteria; order Acetobacterales; family Acetobacteraceae; genus CAIVDX01. The sequence continues at coordinate 48 of DAHWBL010000189.1, forward strand.
CCGGCACACCGGCTCGACGAGCGCGCAGCGCCCGGCGAAGCGACAGCCAGGCGGCGGATCGATCGGGCTCGGCGGATCGCCCACGAGCGGCGCCTGCGCCATCCGCGCCGCGGGGTCCATCGACAGCCGCGAGGCGAGCAGGCCCTGTGTGTAGGGATGACGCGGCGCGCGATACAGCGCGTCCGCCGGCCCCACCTCCATCACCTGGCCCAGATACATCACCAGCACCCGGTCGGCGAGGTGATGCACCACCGCCAGATCATGCGAGATGAACAGATAGGTCAGCCCCAGCTCACGCTTGAGATCGAGCAACAAATTGAGCACCTGCGCCTCGACCGACTTGTCCAAAGCCGAGACCGGCTCATCCATGATCACCAGCCGCGGCTCCAGACACAATGCGCGCGCGATGTTCACCCGCTGGCGCTGGCCGCCCGAAAGCTGGTGCGGCAGCATGGCCGCGTGCCGCGCCGGATCGAGCCCGACCAGGTGCAGCATCTCCTCGGCACGCGCGCGCGCCGGCCCGCGTGCCACGCCCTGCGCGCGCGGGCCAAACGTCAGTGTCTGCAGAATCGGCAGGCGCGCATTGAGCGAGGCATGCGAATCCTGAAACACCATCTGCACATTGGCAAACAGCTCCCGCCGCGAGATGCCGTCGGGCGCGCCCACCTGCTCGCCATCGAAAATCAGCTCGCCCGAATCCGGCACCACCAGATGCAGCAGCAGCCGCGCGAGGGTAGATTTGCCGCACCCCGATTCGCCCACGACCCCGAGTGTCTCGGCCTTGCCCACATCGAAGGACACGCCATCCACCGCATGCACCAGCCCTCGCTGCCCGCGCACGCGGAATTTCTTGACCAGATCACGCGCGATCAAAAGCGGCTGGCCCGCCCCCCCACGATCGCGCGCACTCACGACCGCACCGCCATCGCGTCGCGCAGGCCGTCACTGACCAGATTGAAGGCAAGCGAGGTCAGAAATATCGCAACACCAGGCAACGCCGCGTTCACCGGCGCCACATACACCGCCTGGCGCAGCGCGCTCAGCATCAGCCCCCAGTCAGGCTCCGGCGGACGAACCCCGAGCCCCAGAAAACTCAAGCCCGCGGCAAGCACGATCGACAGGCTGCACAACCCCGACGCATACACCACCACCGGCCCGATCATGTGGCCGATCACATGCACGCGCAGGATCGCGCCATGCCCCGCGCCGGATGCGCGCGCCGCGGCGACGAAATCCAGATGCCGCACCTCGGTGGTCGCACTCTCCGCGACCCGACAGATCGGCGCGATGAACACCAGCGCCAACGCCACGACCGCGTTCTGCACGCCCCCGCCAAGCGCGCCGGACAGCGCGACGGCGAGCAAAACCGATGGAAAAGCATAGAACACATCCATCACCCGCATGATCGCCATGTTCACGCCGCCGCCGAAATATCCGGCGATCAGCCCCAGCGTTCCGCCGATCGCGCTGGCCACCAGCACCGGGGCAAACCCCACCAGCAGCGTGATCCGCCCGCCATAGAGCAGCCGGGCGAGCATGTCGCGGCCCAGCTCATCGGTGCCGAGCAGATGGCCGCGATACAGCATCGGTTTCAAACGCAGCAGGATGGAGCTGCGATAAGGATCAAACCCGGTGACCAGCGGGGCGGCCAGCACCGCGCCCACGATCACCACCAGCAGGATCATCCCGCCGATCACGCCCGGGTCGCGCGCCATCCTGCGCACCACCGGCCAGCGCGCCTGCCCGATCGGCGGGGCCGCGACATCCATGGCTCAGCCGCGACGCATGCGCGGGTCGATGCCTGATTGCAACAGATCGACCAGCAGATTGAGAAACACGAAGCCCAGCGCGAGCACCAAAATGGTGCCCTGGAGCATCGGCTGGTCACGCCGCAGGATCGCGTTGCTCATCAGGAACCCCACACCAGGCCAGTTGAACACCGTCTCCACCAGAATCGAACCACCGAACAGATAGCCGAGTTGCAAGCCCATCACTGCAAGGATCGGCGGCGCGGCGTTTTTCAGCACGTGGCGCAGGATCGCATGTCCGGCCAACCCCTGCGCGCGCAGGGTGCGCACGAAATCCTGTCGCAGCAGTTCGGCCACCCGGTCGCGGGTGATGCGCGTGACGATGCCCGCCGGGATCAGCGACAGCGTCGCGATCGGCATCACCAGATTGCGCAGCTCCTGCCAGTGCCATGACAGGCCACGCGGCCCCATGCCCATCGCGGGCAGCCAGTTGAGCGTCACCGAAAACAGGATCACCAGCACGATGCCCAGCCAATATTGCGGCACCGACAGGCCGCACAGCGCGAACGCGCTGGCGATGCGGTCGATCCAGCCGCCACGATGCACCCCGGCGAGCAACCCGCAGCCGATGCCGATCGAAAAACCGATGATGGCAGCACCGATCGCGATGATCGCGGTGTTGCCGATCGCCGCCCCCAGCTCACCGGCCACCGGCCGGCCGGTGCCGATCGAGGTGCCCAGATCACCCTGCAGAAGATGACCGAGCCAGACCAGATACTGCACCGGCAACGGGCGATCCAAACCATAATGATGCCGCAACAACGCGATCACCTCCGGCGAGGCATTGTCGGGCAGCAAAGTCTGAATCGGATCACCCGGCGCCACGAACATCAGCACGAAGCAGATCATCGTCACCCCGAGCACGATCGGGATCACCGCGAGCAGCCGCAGCCCCGCCGCCCTCAGCACGACGCGCGCCCGCTCACGGCGCGATCACGGGTCAACGCTCACCGGCGTCAGATCCTGAAACCAGTTCTTCGCCTGGATGAAACCATGCAGCTTGGGGCTCAGCGCCCGCGGATTGACGTCATGGGCGATCCACACCATCACCGCCTGGTCCACCATCATCGCGTGCGCGCGGGCGAACAGCGCGCTCTGTTTTTCCGGATCGAATTCGTGCGTGGCGGCATCACACACGCGGTCGATCTCGGGGTCGGAGAACCCGCCCCAGTTCGAGCCCGATGAGCCGAACTGGCTGGTCTGGATGAAGCGACAGATGGCACCGAACGGGTCCTGGGTGTTGCGGCTGAAATTCATCGCCACATCGGCGTTGCGCCGCGCCACCGGGCCGATCGCGGTGCCGCGCATGAGGTCGATCAACGCGTTCCAGTCCATCACGTCAAAGCTCACGTCAAAGCCGACATCATTGAGATTCTGCTGCACGAATTCGTTCATCGGCAGCGGCTGCATCTGCCCCGATCCGGCGGTGGAGATGGCGATCTTCACCTTCGCGGGATGTTGCTTGTCATATCCCGCCTGTTTCATCAGCGCGCGCGCCGCATCCGGATCAAATTTGATTTCGAAACTCGGCTTGCCATACCAGGGATGATCGCGGGTGACGTTGCCGTAGCTCTCGATCATCATGCCGCCAAGCAGCTCCTTCAGCCCGGCGCGGTCCACCGCGAGGTTCGCCGCGCGGCGCACGCGAATATCCCTGAACGGCGAGTTTTCCTGGAAACTCAGCTCATAGGACCAGATATGCGGATAGGCGTTGGTGACGATCTGAAAGCCCGAGCCGCGCAGCTTGTCGATCGTGTCGGGTGCCGGTGCCTCGATCCAGTTCACCTGCCCCGACAGCAGCGCCGCGGCGCGCGTGGTGGCCTCGGGCATCGGATACAGCACCAGCCGATCCTGGTGCGGGATGCGCGCCTTGTTCCAATAATCCGTGTTGGCGACAAGCTCCAGCCGTTCGCGCGGCACCAGCCGGTCGAACCGGTACGGCCCGGTGCCGACCGGCGCCTTGGCAAACGCCTCCCAGCTGCCGACCTTGTTGTACTGCGCGGGGCTGACCATCAGCAGAAACGCGAGCTGATAGGGCAGCATCGCGTTCGGCCCCTTGGTGATGATCGCCACCGTGTGGTCATCGATCTTTTCGATCGCCTTGTAGTCCGGCAGCCTGGTCTTGGCGTCGGCGAACTGTCCGGCGTTGAATTGCGGCGCGGCGGGGTCCATCAGCCGGCCAAAATTCCACAGCACGTCATCGGCGGTGAAATCGGTGCCGTCGTGCCAGTGCACGCCGGCCCGCAGCTTCAGGATCCAGCGCGTGCTGTCGGCCGGGTCCGGCGTCCAGGACAGCGCCAGCCCCGGCACGATGCCCGAGGCGCGATCCGCCGAGGCGAGGTCCCAGGCGACCAGCGAATCATAAAGATTATAGCTGACGAACCGGAACCCCTCATATCCCTGGTCCGCCTGCCCGATCACGATCGGAATGTCGCCGGCGGTCATCGCCACCCGCAGCACGCTTTCCGCGCGGGCCGGGACAACCAGCAGGCTGGCGAGAAGGCAGGCGATGATCCGGCGCATGGGCACGCTCCCTGGCAGAGACCCAAGGCACCGCAAGGATTGTGCCAGACCACCATGCCCGCGCCCGCCCGCGCGCGGGCACGCAATTTGCTCCATCGGGCAAACCGGTGTGAGGTCGCGCCACCGCGCAGAAGCCGCCGGATCATCCAGGAGCCGCCATGACCCGCAAAGCCCGCATCGCCCATCTCGCCGGACCCAACGCCACCATCCAGAACACCGCCCCGCTGGTGACCTCCAACAAGGCCCGCGCCGCCCACGGCCTGCCCGCCCGCACGAACCCTGACGGCTCGCCGCAACGTTTCGATATTCTGCGCCCGCAGCGTCTTGCCGCGCCGGTCAGCGTCTATATCGAGCAGTTCAGCGGCCATCCGCTCGAAGCCGACGCCGCCGAGCTCTACGCCCCGCCCGATGGCTGGCTCGACGCGGCCGGCAATTTCCACACCGCCCCCACCGGCCCGGCCGACACGCCGGTATTCAAGGTCACGCTCGACCCCGCCGACGGGCTGTATCCGCTGCCCTACATGGCCCGCCAGGCCGACGGCTCGGCCTGGGAGGAGGAATGCGCCTATCCCTTCGCCCCACAGGAAAAAGCGCGCCAGGCGTTCCTGCCGGACGGCTCACGCAGCTTCGAGGAGATCGACCGGCTGCATGTCGGCGGCGACGGGCTGGGCAACCAGATCTCGGGCCGCGCGGAGGTGGATTTCTTCCGCGTCATCGCGCCATCGGGCTACACCAAGGGCCTGCCCGCCGCGCGGCGCACCGACACGCCGCTGCCCGGCGAGGAAGGCGACATCCCGCCCGAGGCGCGCGGACGCAATTTCTTTCCCTACAAGCCGCCGCACATCGAGGCCTCGCCGCCGCGCTCGATGCTCGCCCGGCTCACCAACAGCGTGCAGGAGCTGCTGGCGGACGGCAAATATGATGGCGCCATCTGGACCCAGGGCAGCCCGCGCATCGAGGAATCGATCTACTGGATGAACCTGCTGCTCGACGTCACCGTGCCGGTCTGCGGCAACGCCGCCCAGCGCATGCACGGCACGATCGGCAATGACGGGCCGCATAATCTGGTTGATTCGATCAAATATATCGAATCCGGCTGCTGGAAGGACGAGCACGGGCGCAACCGCGCCGGCATGGTGCTGTGCCAGGAACAGCGCGTGTTCGCCGCGCGCGAGGTGATGAAGGCCGATGCCCGCCCCGGCGGCTACGTCGCCACCGGCGGCCATGGCGGCATCCTCGGCGGCTCGGGCCATGAGGCCGGTCCGCCCCAGCTGCTGCATCTGCCGGCGACCCGCCACACCTGGAATTCCGACGTGCGCGTCACGGTTCTTCCGAACTCGGTGCAGGGCGTGCGGGCCACCGCCGGCGGCATCGAGGCGGTCACGGTCGCGGTGAAGGACACAGCCGGCCGCCTGCTCGGCAGCGCCATCCCGAAAGTGCGCATCACCAAGGATGGCAGCTACGGCGCCGATGACTGGGACGATGATCCCGCCCGCGAGGTCGATCTGATCGCGCTGATCGAGGATAATCTGCGCACCGCCCCGCTCGCCGGC
>DAHWBL010000230.1 GCA_027323595.1 Acetobacteraceae bacterium
CCGCGCCGGGCGGTGGTGGGCTGGGATGGCGGGCGGCTGTCGATGCTGATCGCGGTGCTGGACAGCCGCTGCGGGCTGCGGCTGGCCGGCTCGGATGTGTATCTCAACATCGCCGGGGGCCTGCGCGTGAGCGAGCCGGCGGCGGATCTGGCGGTGGCCGCCGCGCTGGCCTCGGCGACGAGCGGCCAGCCGACGGCGGCGGACGCGGTCTATTTCGGTGAGGTCGGGCTGTCGGGCGAGGTGCGCCAGGTGTCGCAGATGGCGGCGCGGCTGAAGGAGGCGGCCAAGCTCGGCTTCGCCCGCGCGGTGCTGCCGCGGCGGGTGGCGCGCGGCAACCGCCCGCGGCCGGACGCCGGCGGCATGGGGCTCGACGAGATCGGCCACCTGTCCGATCTGGTCGCCGGTTTCGCCGGCCCCGAGGGCGAGCCCGCCAAGGGGGTTGGCGACGGTGGCGCGCCGGACGATAAGCGGGGCGATGAGCGTTGAGTGGGGCTGCACATGAACTGGGTTGATCTGACCATCCTTGGCGTGATCGGCATTTCCGCGGCGATCGGCTGGCTGCGCGGCTTTCTGCGCGAAGTGCTGTCGATCGGCGCCTGGGTCGCGGCGGCCTGGATCGCGGCGGACTGGTATGAGCGGGCGGCGACCCTGATCGGCCCATATCTGCCCAGCCCCGAATTCGCGGTGCCGGCGGCCTTCGGGGTGGTGTTCCTCGCCGCGCTGATCCTGCTCAGCATCGTCGCCGCGGTGATCAGCCGGCTGGCGCGGATCAGCGCGCTGTCGCCGCTCGACGCGACGCTGGGGATCGTCTTTGGCATCGTGCGCGGCGCGGTGGTGGTGGTGGTGGCCTACATCGCCGGCGCGATGCTGCTGCCCGTCGATCGCTGGCCGCCGCCGGTTCAGAATGCCCGCCTGCTGCCCTATATCTACCGCGGCGCGACGACGCTGGTGGCGCTGGCGCCCAGCGAATACCGCCCGGCCGTCGCCGCGCCCGCCATCCCTGCCACCCCCCTGCCGGCGACGCCGCCGCCGGTCGATCTGCTCGCTCCCGTGGTACCCGCCGGCCCGCCGGCCGGAAAATAAGACCGGCCCACCGGCCGGCATGCAAGGAGATATCGATGTCGCACGCCGACGCCGGCCCCGACGACGACCACCCGCATGAGGAATGCGGCGTCATCGGCGTGTGGAACGTGGCCGACGCCGCCGCCCTCACCGCGCTCGGGCTGCACGCGCTGCAACATCGTGGCCAGGAGGCCACCGGCATCGTCACCTTCGACGGCGCGCGCTTTCACTCCCATCGCGGGCTTGGGCTGGTGGGCGATAATTTTTCCGACGCGCGGGTGATCGCCCGCCTGCCCGGCACCCGCGCGATCGGGCACAACCGCTACGCCACCACCGGCGAGACCATCCTGCGCAACGTGCAGCCGCTGTTCGCCGATTTCGAGTTCGGCGGCCTCGCGGTCGGCCATAACGGCAATCTCACCAACGCGCAGGCGCTGCGCCGCGCGCTGGTCCGGCGCGGCTGCCTGTTCCAGTCCACCACCGACAGCGAGGTGTTCATCCACCTCATCGCCATCAGCCTGTATTCCTCGATCACCGACCGGCTGATCGACGCGCTGAAGCAGGTGAGCGGCGCCTATTCGCTGGTCGCGCTGTCGGACCAGGCGCTGTACGGCGTGCGCGATCCGCTCGGCGTGCGCCCGCTGATCCTGGGGCGCATCGGCGGCGGTCCGGGCGGCTGGGTGCTGGCCAGCGAAACCTGCGCGCTCGAGATCGTCGGCGCCGAATTCGTCCGCGACATCGAACCCGGCGAGATCGTGGTGATCAACGATGCCGGCGTGCACAGCATCAAGCCGTTCTCGCGCCAGAACAGCCGGTTCTGCGTGTTCGAATACATCTATTTCGCGCGTCCCGATTCGGTCATGGACGGCATGGCGGTCTATGAGGCGCGCAAACGTATCGGTGCCGAACTGGCGCGCGAAAGCCGCGTCCCCGCCGACGTGATCGTGCCGGTGCCCGATTCCGGGGTGCCCGCGGCGATGGGCTATGCGCTCGAATCGGGCATCGAGTTCGAGCTGGGCATCATCCGCAACCATTATATCGGCCGCACCTTCATCGAGCCGACCGACCAGATTCGCAATCTTGGCGTCAAGCTCAAGCATTCCGCCAATCGCGGCGTGCTCGCCGGCAAGCGCGTGGTGCTGGTGGACGATTCGATCGTGCGCGGCACCACCAGCCGCAAGATCGTCGAGATGGTGCGCGCCGCGGGTGCCGCGGAGGTGCATATGCGCATCTCCTCGCCGCCCACCACCCACTCCTGCTTCTACGGCATCGACACGCCCGAGCGCGACCAGTTGCTCGCCGCCCATCACGATCTGGCGCAGATGACCGAACTGATCGGCGCCGACAGCCTCGCCTTCATCTCGCTCGACGGGCTGTATCGCGCGCTCGGCAAGCCCGGACGCGACCCGGCGAGCCCGGCCTATTGCGACGCCTGCTTCACCGGCTCCTACCCGATCGCGCTGTCCGACCACGACGCAGCACCGGAGCGCCAGCTCAGCCTGCTGGCCAGCGCGCCGTGATGCAGGTCGCGCAGCCGGTCGCGCTGGTCACCGGCGCGAGCCGTGGCCTGGGGGCGGCCGTCGGCCTCGCGCTCGCCGCCGCGGGGGTGCGCCCGGTGCTGGTGGCGCGCACCCAGGGCGGGCTGGAGGAGGTGGACGACGTGATCCGCGCGGCCGGCGGGGAAGCGACCCTGCTGCCGCTCGACCTCGCCGATGGCGCGGCACTGGACCAGCTCGGCCCCTCGCTGTTCGCCCGCTTCGGCCGGCTCGACATATTGGTCCATTGCGCCGCCACCCTGGGGCGGCTCACCCCGGCCGAGCACATCCTGAACGAGGACTGGGACGCCTGCGTCGCGGTGAACCAGGCGGCGGTGTGGCGGCTGATCCGCGGCTGCGCGCCGCTGCTGCGCGCCGCCCCCGCCGGGCGCGCGGTGTTCGTCACCGACCAGGCGGCGCACCGGCCGCGCGCCTATTGGGGCAACTACGGCGCCACCAAGGCCGCCGCCGCCGAGCTGGTGCTGTGCTGGGCCGCCGAACTGCGCCAGACCAGGCTGCGGGTGAACCTGTTCGACCCCGGCCCGATGGCCACCGCGCTGCGCCGCGCGGCGATGCCCGGCGAGGACCAGTCCGCCCTGCCGCACCCCTCCGACATCGCGCCCGCGCTGGTGGCACTGTGCATGCCCGCCGAGACCAGGCACGGCGAGATCATCGCCGCCTGATAACGCCCACCCACCGCAGGCGGCGGAGACGCCCACCCACCTCAGGCGGCGGAGACCCCCCCCGCCTCAGGCGGCGGAAACCAGCGAGCCCGCCGGGTCCAGCCGATAGCCGCCGGCCTCGGTCAGCAGCAGCCGCGCATGCGCCGGATCCGCCTCGATCTTCTGCCGCAGCCGGTAGATGTGGGTCTCCAGCGTGTGGGTGGAGACCGAGGCGTGGTAGCCCCACACCTCGTTCAGCAGCACCTCGCGCGGCACCGTGCGCGACCCGGCGCGGTAGAGGAATTTCAGGATCGCCGCCTCTTTCTCGGTGAGCCGGATGCGGCGGTTGTGCGCGGGGTCCTGCAACTGCTTCACCGCCGGGCGGAACACGTACGGACCGATGCCGAACACCGCGTCCTCGCTGTTGTCGAAGATGCGCAGCTGCGCGCGCAGCCTGGCCAGCAGCACCGCGAGCTTGAACGGCTTGCCCACATAATCATTGGCGCCGGCATCAAGACCGCGCACCACATCGGCCTCGGCATCCGAGCCGGTCAGCATGATGATCGGCACATGCAGCCCGCCCCGGCGCAGGCCAAGACAATAATCGCGCCCGTCGCCATCGGGCAGGGTGACATCGAGGATCAGCGCGTCAAAGCGCGCGGATTTCTCGGCGAGCATCGCATCGGCCTCGGCAAGGCTGCCGGCGCCGAAAGGAGCGAACTCCCCCTCCTGGGCAAGCTGCTCGACCAGCGTGTCGCGCAGCAGCGCATCGTCATCGATGATCAGAATCGGTCGCGGGCCACTCATGTCGTTTCCCTTCTCGCTTGGTCCAGCGACGCCCATGGATGGCGCCGGCATGGCGGCGCGGCTAGCATGCGCCGCCGCACGCACTGCATACAACATCGGACCTCACGGAAATGTTTCATCTTGTAATGACGCTGTCACAGGCGCGGTTGAAGCCCGCGCCGGGTGGCCCCATCTGCGCAGGGGCCGGGTGGCGACATCGTGGCGGCCCCGCCGACGCAGCCACCAGAGGGAGCCCGCCGTGCCGATGAGCCAGCCCAAGGCCAGCGAACCAGCCGCCGGCTCTCCCGCCGCCGAGGCCAGCCGCGCCAGCATGGTGCTGCGCATGCGCCGGGTGCACCGCGCCGTCGCCGACCTGCGCCGCGGCACCCCCGTCGTGCTCACCGGCGCCTATCCGCTGGTGGTGCTGGCGGCCGAAACCGCGGGCGCGGACGGTCTGGCCGACATGGCTGCCCTGCGCGCCGGCGGGCCCGCGCTGCTGGTGCTCGCGCCCACCCGCGCCGCGGCGATCCTGGGCCACGCGGTCGATTCCGCCGACCAGCCGGTGGCGCTCAGGCTGCACGAGGCCCTGTTCGACCCGATCGCGCTGCGCACCCTGGCCGACCCCACGCAGGAACGCCTGCTGGTGCCCGAGCTGCCCCGCCTCGCGCGCGGCGTGCCGGCCGACACCGGTGCGGCGCTGGAACTGGTCAAGCTCGCCCGGCTGCTGCCCGCCGCCCTGGTCGCGCCGCTGCACGCGGACCGCGCGGCGATGGTGGCCGGCCGCGATCTGGTCAGCGTGCCGGCCGCCGATGTGCTGGCCTACCCGACCAAGCTGGTCACCAACCTGGCCCGCGTCGGCGAGGCCATGGTGCCGCTCGCCGGCGCCGAGCAGGCGAGGGTGGTGGCGTTTCGCGCGCCCGACGCCGGCATCGAGCATCTGGCGATCCTGATCGGCCAGCCCGAACGGCAGGAGGCGCCGCTCACCCGGCTGCATTCGGAATGCTTCACCGGCGACCTGCTGGACAGCCTGCGCTGCGACTGCGGCCCGCAATTGCGCGGCGCGGTCCAGCGCATGGGCGCGGACGGCCACGGCGTGCTGCTGTATCTGGCGCAGGAAGGCCGCGGCATCGGCCTGGTCAACAAGCTGCGCGCCTACACCTTGCAGGATCAGGGGCTGGACACGCTGGACGCCAACCGCGCGCTCGGCTGGGGCGCGGACGAACGCAATTTCCTGATCGCGGCGGCCATGCTCGATGCGCTGGGCATCGGCGCGGTGCGGCTGCTGACCAACAACCCGCTGAAGCTGGAGGCGCTGGCCGCCTGCGGGGTGCGGGTGGTGGCGCGCGAGCCGCACAGCTTCACCCCCAACGGCGTCAATGACCGCTATCTGCACACCAAGGCGGATCGGTTCGGCCATCTGCTGGATTTCTGATGCTGGCAACGCTTGGCCCCGATGGCCTGCTGCGCGCGCAAGGCCGCACCTGGCGCGCCACCGTCGGCCGCGCCGGCATCACCGCCCACAAGCAGGAGGGCGACGGCGCCACCCCGGCGGGAGTGCTGGCGCTGCGGCGGGTTCTGTATCGCGCCGACCGGCTGGCGCCGCCGCGCTGCGCGGTGCCGCTGGAGCCGATCGCGCCCGACGACGGCTGGTGCGACGACCCCGCCAGCGCGCGCTATAACCGCGCGGTGCGGCTGCCCTTCGACGCCGGCCACGAGCAATTATGGCGCGCCGACGCGGTCTATGACGTGATCGGTGTGCTCGGCTGGAACGACGACCCGCCGGTGCCCGGCCGCGGCTCGGCGATTTTCCTGCATGTCGCCACCCCGGATTTCGCCCCCACCGCCGGCTGCATCGCGCTGCCCCTGCCCGACCTGCTGGCGCTGCTGGCCGCCGGACTCACCGCGATCGAGGTCCTTGTCGGCACGGCAAATATCTAATTTTTTGATTATATTCTAACTTAAATCATATTTTCATTTTCGCTCCGTGACGCGCCCGGCGCGCGAAAATTTTTGTCAATTTATTGATATACAATGAAAATATATGTCCCCCGACA
>DAHWBL010000152.1 GCA_027323595.1 Acetobacteraceae bacterium
GCAAGAATTATGCGAACGTCATCAAGTCGCTGCTCGGCGAATACGCGAAGGGCACCCCGATAGACGACGTGAACCTGCTGAGCTTTGCGCTGGCGGACTATCTGAATTTCGACGACCCGGCCGGGTTGCTGGCGCAATGCAAACAGTACGACAAGGGCGATGCCGCCAAGGCGATCGCGATGGTGTCGTGTGCGGATGCGGAGGCGGCCAGGGCGCTGGCCGCGGTTGCCGCCAGCAATCCCGAGCTGGCGCGCAAGGCGATCATCACGGCATTCCTGTTCAAGAACACCAAGCGCTGGACTGCCGAGGACGACACGCTCGACGCCTTGCAGGAAGAAGAGGAAGGCAGCGAGGCGGAGGACGAAGACCATGTCGCGCCCGGACAGGACTTCGTCGATCTGTTCGACACACGCGAGGACGGCAATGGCTGAGAACTCCAATTTTCCGGCGATCAGCCGGCAGGTGAGCGAACTGGTGCTGGCCGGTTCTACCGCCCATGCGGAGGAGGCGATCAATGAAACTGCCGAACAGTTCGGCGACCTGGCCGTGGTGGCGGTGCTGGACGCGCTGGAGCCGCAGGTTGCGGCGATGCACCTGTCGTCCTTCGACGGCGGCAAGCTGTCGCTGGCCACGCTGCTGATCTCGCCCGGGGCATGGGCCGAGAGCCTGGCATTTTTCGCAGCCACCTGGAGCGAGGACAAGATGGAGGATGAGCCGGAGGTGCTGACCGAAGCGCTGTTCGCGCACATCCACGGAATCATCTTTTCCACCGATGACGCGGAGCGCCGCACCGCGCTGATCCATGCGGCGTTGGCGACCGACTGGGGAACGACGGCGTTTGCCCTGCTGTTCTCGACCGCCACCGGCGAGATCATCGAGCTCGCCAATGACATCCATGCACGCGGCGCGCACAGCAGCGGCCAGACCACGTCAGATCACGATGTGATCCCGCTCGCGCTGGAGATCGCGCGCAGCGATACGGACGCCTGGGACCGGGTGCTGTTCGAGCTGTTCCCCGACTGGGTGCCCGGCGAGAACCAGTTGCGCGCGCGTTCCGAGGAAGGCGATGACGACGAACATCATCATGAGTTTGCGCTTGCCCGAACCACCCGTGAATTGATGGTGCGCCTGCGCAAGCAGGTGCCGGGCAAGTCCGCCGGCACACCCAAAAAAGGCGCGCGCCCCAGCCTGGGCGAGGATATTTTTGCGTGATGCGCTACCAACACCAGCAGCACGTTTCCGAACAGCCGGCCATGAAACTCGCCCATATCACCGCGCGTCCCCCCCATCTGGTGCAAGCGCTCGAGGCCCTGGCCAGGCGTGCGGATTATCGGGAGGCGGCCCGGACCCTGCTCGACGAGCTCAGCGGCATCACCGTGCTGGTCGCCAGAAAGTTCACCAATGAACGCACTGCGGACGGCCTGCTCGACGCGTTTCACCTGACGCTGGGATGCATCTCGCTGGGTATTAGCCGGGCGAATGTTGCGGAACACGGCGACGCGCAGCTGGTCTTTCTGCTGCAACACGGTGCCGAGTATGTGTTCCAGATGGGATTCCGGCATATCAGGGAATTATCCGGCCTGCCCTACACCGCCTTTGTTTCGGATTTCGACAACGACCCCTATATACAGCAGCGCGATATCAAGGCGCTGTTCGCCGAGATATGCCGTGCCGATCCGGTCGCGCCCTGGAAAGGCGACGAGGTCTACCGGCATGAATTGCAGGACAGGCAGCACAACCAGCGCATCGTGGCCTGTGCGAAATGGTTGCGCCAGAA
>DAHWBL010000252.1 GCA_027323595.1 Acetobacteraceae bacterium
CGCGCCTTGTCTTGACGCGCTGTTCGCGTCGGCGAGCGGGCTGGATCGGCATGTGCAGGAAAATCAGTGGCGGCGGATCAAGGAACTGATGGATTCGCCCACCGGCCGACAGGTGGCGCTCGGCGCGTTCGACATGCAGCGGGTGGCGAACGATGAGGAGCTGGTGAAAACCTATATCGGTTTGGCAACGAACTTTCAGCCCGCCGACATCGCCACCAATGCCGAACTCGATCGTTCGATCAAGCTGCCGCCCTACTGATTTGCCTGCTGCTTCATAGGCTTTGTCCGTTGCTTCACGCGAGGCAGGTCGTCATGGCGCCTTGTTTCTCAAGGTCTTGGCCAGGTCGGCCTCGATCAACAGCGTGTTGGCGTGCAGATGATCGGCCACCACGCGCTGCCAGCCCATCACGTCCTGCACCCGGCCGGGGTTGTCGCGCAGCAATTCGCGCTTGATGAACGGAAAGCCCATCTGCAACAGAGCGCGCCACAAATCCGAGGTCGGGTTCAGCGGCTGACGCAAGGCGGCCGCGAGGCGCACCCGCCGCGCCTGGCGCATCCGCGGGCCGACGCGCGTTTCGGTGGTGTCGGCCAACTGGCGTGCCAGCACCGGGCGATATCCGAACACCGCGCGACAGCGCAGCCCCGCGCGCAGCATGTGCTGGCTGAGCCCCACCTCGTAGCGACGCACGATCGCGTGTTTGCCGACCAGCGGGCGCACCGAGGACCAGAATTTCCGCCACGCCGGCGAATTGAACGCCGGTGGATAGATCAGCATGAAATAGGATTGCAGATGGTAGCGCCGCTGCCAGCTGTCGGTCAGGCCCCACATGTCGCCAGCGGTTGGATCCATCGCGGCGAGCAATGGCGGCAGCGGCGCGAGGGGGCCATAGATGCTGTCATTGACCAGAAGCAGCCGCTCGGTCTGTTCACGCGGCAGCCCCAGACGATCGAGCGCATCAGCCCAGCCGCCGAAATCATAGCCGGTGTTGGCGCGGACCAGCACGGCGGCGCATACATCCTGCAATGCCGCCATCGCATCGGGCCGCAGGCGGGCGGCGTTGCTGACCAGCACCACCGAGAAGCCCGCCTCCGCCAGGCTTGCCGCGAGCTGGCGCGTGGTCTCACGCAACTGGCCACGCCGCTCGAAATGGCTGAGCAGTGCCACATCTTTTCCAAGCGGCACGGGCTCGGCGGGCCACACGCTGATGATCCGCCGGCGCGGGCGCAGCCAGCCGAGCGGCGCGGTCAGCCACGGAACGAGCTCCATCATCACAAACCCGCGCAGCATCGCGAGCAACAGCAGCATCATTTCACCGGCGCGGATCATCGCACCGTCTCGCTGGCGCGCGCGCGGGCGGCGATGTCGTGCGGCACCGTCGCGGGGTCGCGTCCGACAAGGACCGAACGCGCCATCGCCGCCGCCGCCGGCTCGCCTTCCTCGCGGGCGATCGCGGCGAGTTCGCCGCGCAACGCCGGCCAGAACAGCGTTTGTGTTTCATTGAGCCCGGCACGCAACTCGGCAAATCGCCGGCGCGCGATGGCGGGGTCTCCGCCTGGTCGGGCTTCGAGCTCGGCGCGGGCGAAGGCCACGTTGGCGACGTGTTCGCCGCCCGCGCCGTCGAGCAGGGCGGCGACGCCAGGGATCAGGGCGAAGGCGCGGGCCTGCGCCGGGGAGCCGGTGAGTGTGAGGCGAACGAAATGGTCGCAGGCACGCGCCGGCCACAATGCGGCCAGCTCCGCGGGCATCGCGGCGAGATCACATCCGGCGGCGCGGTAGGCGGCGAGCAGCGCCTCGGCCGAGGCGGGCATGTCGGCGAGACGGTCGGAGGTGATCACCACCCCGTGCACCGCGGCCCAGAAACTCGGGTCCGCCGCCACGCCTGGCACGGGGCGCAGCAGCGACATCGCGCGGGTGAAGCGTCGGCGTGAAAGTCGGCTGTCGCCACCTGGTTCGTTATGGATCACCGCCAGCGCGAACAGGGCGTCGATCTCGACCCGATCGAGGTCGACATGCGCGCCGGCGGGCTGCTGGCTGAAGTTTTCATTTTCCCAGCCCTCGCGCGCCACCAGGGCACGCGCCTCGGGAATGCGGCGCACGTTGACCAGCGCCACCAGCAGACGCAACCGCGCGGCGCGCGCCGCCGCGGCCGGTGCGCCGGCGGTGAGCGCGTCGAGCCGTGCGACCACGTCCGGCGCGCCGGCGAGGGTGTCGGCGATCAGCGCGGCCATCGCGTCGGCGTGCGGATCAAAGCCGGTCATGATCCGATCTCGACCCGCGCGGGCGTGGCGGGATCGGCGCCAAGGTCGGGCACGCGGGCGAGCAGTTCGAGCGTGAGCTCGGCCCGGCGGTCCCAAAGCTGCTGATACCAGCGCACACGCGCGCCAACCTGGTCGGCCAGCATGCGTTTTTCCACCACCTCGGCGCGCGCGCGGTCGGCGATGTCGCGGCCGCGGGCGGGGTCGTTCAACAGCTCGGCGAGCCGTGCCGCGAGCGCGCTCGGGCCGTCCACCACGAAGCCGGTGCGGCCGTCCTCGATGCTGGCGCCATAGACGGTGGGCGAGGCGATGGCGAGCACGCGCGCGGCGGCGGCCTCGATGAATTTGAGGTCCGATTTGGTGCGGTTGAACGCGGTGTCGTTGAGCGGCATGAGGCTCACCTCGCAGCCGGCGAGCTGGTCGAGATAGGTGGGGTGGTCGCTCATCGGCAGGAAATTCTTGTGCGGGGTGCTGAGCGCATCGAAAAAGGCGCGGTCGTGCATCACCGTCACCGGCATGCGCTCACCGGCCAGCGCGAGCACCTGGTTCAGCGCCGGCATCCAGTCCTGCCAGTCGGCTTCGCGGTTGAACGCACCGAAAAACAGGCCGAGGCGGGCGGGGTCGGTGAAATTGCGCGGCGGCTGGATTTCGCGGATCGTGTTGGGGAACACCATGACATGCGGGTTGCGCGCGCGCAGGACCTCGGCCAGCGCCTCGGTGGAGGTCTGCACCGCGTGAACGCCGGTGAAGCTCAGCAGGTCGTCGGTCTGCATGCGGGCGAGGAAATCGGGATGGTCGTCGCATTCGCTGACCACCATCCAGCCGCTGGCGAGCAGGCCGCGCAGGCTGCGCCGGCCGGCCGCGCCGGCGAGGGTCATGCGGTGCAGGATCAGAATCTTCGGCACCGACACAGCGATCTCGGGCAGCATGCCGTCGGTGATCAGCGCCACGCTCATCGACGGATCGGTGCCGATCGCGGCCTGGGGATAGACGATGCGCACGTGGCTCACCCCGCCTTGCGGGCGCATCTGGTGGGCGGCGACCAGCAGGCGGCGCGGGGCGAGGCGGCTCGCGCGCCAGACCGTCTGCAACGGTGCCGAGCGCGCGGCATAGTCCGCCGGGTCGATGCCGAGCGCGGTGAGCGAAGGGGTCATCGCGGCGACGAAGGCGGCGTGCGCGCCGTTGTCGAACACCCGCGAGGAAACGTCGAGCACGTTGAGCCCGGCCTCCTCCAGCAGGGCGCGCATGCTGGTGGTGGTGAACCAGCGCAGATGCGTCGCATCGAGCAGGCCGGAGGGTTCGTAGCGCCAACTGCCATCGAGCAGGCGGGCGGCAAAGCTCCAGTGCTCGACATTGGGAATGCAGACCAGAACGCAGCCATCCTCGGCGAGCCAGCGCAGATGCGCGCGCAGCACCCGCGCGGGATCGGCGAGATGTTCCAGCACGTCGCCATAGATGATGCAGTCGAGCCTGGTGTCGGCGGGAAACGGCATGGGGGTGCGATCGAGATCGACATTGGCGACCTCGTCCAGCACCGCGGCGGCGGCGAGCGCGCGGGCGTGATCGCGATCGATGCCGAACAGGCGCGCGCGCGGGTTGCGGCGGCGATAGGCCACGCCCAGCCCGCCCTCGCCGCACCCGACATCCAGGATCGCGCGGGCGGTGAGCGGAATGCGGGCGAGCAGATCGTGGTTGATCGGCTCGCTCATCGGCCACCCCGGCCGACGCCGTGGTAGCGCAATCCGGCGGCGCGCATGGATGGGGGATCATATTGATTGCGTAGATCAATTAATACGTCGCCGCGCATCGCCGCGCGCAGCGTCGCCGGGTCGAGCGCGCGATATTGCGACCACTCGGTGACCAGCACCACCGCGTCCGCCCCGGCGATGGCGTCGGCGGCGGTTTCGCTCCAGTGCAGCGCGGCGGGGCTGGCCAGTTCGTCGGCGAGCACAGCGCGCGCGGCATGCATGCCCACCGGATCGTGCAGGCGCAGGCGCGCGCCGTCGCCGGCGAGCCGGGCGATGATGGGCAGCGCGGGGGAATCGCGCATGTCGTCGGTCTCGGGCTTGAAGGTGAGGCCCAGGATGGCGATGGTCTTGCCGCGCACATCGCCGTCGCACGCGGCGATCACCCGCGCGCCCATCGCCGCCTTGCGCGCGTCGTTCACCGCCACCACCCCCTCGACGAGGCGGGTCGGCGCGCCGGCATCCTGGGCGATGCGCACCAGCGCCAACGTGTCTTTCGGAAAGCACGAGCCGCCGAAGCCTGGCCCCGAGGCGAGGAATTTCGGGCCGATCCGCGCGTCGAGCCCGATGCCGCGGGCGAGTTCCAGCACGTCCGCGCCGGCGCGCTCGCACAGATCCGCCATTTCGTTGATGAAGGTCACCTTCATCGCCAGGAACGAGTTGGCGGCGTATTTGATCAGCTCCGCCGTCTCCAG
>DAHWBL010000253.1 GCA_027323595.1 Acetobacteraceae bacterium
CAGGCTCAACGCGGCACAAAGGACGGCCAGTCGCATCAATATGCTCCCGGCACGATCTGTTCGATCGCGGCGGCGAGCGCGAAAAGGTCGGCATCGCGCCCGCGATAGCCGATCAATTGCAGCCCAAGCGGCAACCCACCGTCAGCGAGCTTCGGAAGGGTGACGACCGGCACGCCAAGGAGCGAGCCCGGAACAACGAAAATCGGATTTCCCGTGGAGCCGAGCCCGACGGGTGCCGCGCCCGGCGCGGTGAGGCTGATGGCGCAATCGGCGTGCGCGAGCAGGCGCGCGTGCAGGGTGCGAATTTCCTCGCGCCGCTGCAAGGCGCGCACGTAATCGTCCGCGGTCAGACGCGCCATCGCCTCCATCCGCTCCTGGATGGATGGGCTGAGTGCTGCATGGTCACGTCGGCCAAACACGTTGAGCGGCCAGCGCCATTCCCAGGCATTGATGGTGCGCGTCACCGGCTCGGCTTCGGGCAATGCAGCTTCCAGCGCGGCGATATCGGGCGTGTCGTCAGCGCTGATCACGTTGATGCCGGCGGCGCGCAACGCCTCGGCCGCACGCAGCAACTCGGCTTTCGCGTCGCTGGTGGCGATGGGCCAGCCATCGGTGCGCAGCAGCGCGACGCACGTGGGCCGGCGCGGCGCGGGCGGCGCGTCCGGCCCGGCGAGCGGCGCGTAACCAGGATCGCCGCCCACACGTTCAGCGATCGCACGCGCGGTGAGCCATGCATCGCCGAGCGATGCCGCCAGCACACCGGTGCAGGATTGGCTGAGCAGATCGAGCGATCCGCCGCGATTGAGCGCGCCGAGCGACGGCTTGAAGCCCACGACACCGCAAAATCCGGACGGGCGGATGATCGACCCCACGACCTGCGTGCCCAGGGCCGCGGGCAGCATGCCGCAGCCGACCGATGCGGCCGAGCCACTCGACGAGCCGCCGGGCGTGCGGGCCAGATCCCAAGGGTTGCGGGTGCCGCGCGGTTGGGTGGCGGCGAATTCGGTGGTGACGGTCTTGCCCACCACGACAGCACCGGCCTCGCGCAAGGCCGAGACCGAGGCGCTGTCGAACCAGGGGCGATATTGCTCGAAGATCGGCGAGCCCATTTTGGTCGGAAGATCGGCGGTTTCGATAATATCCTTGATGCCGACAGGCATGCCGTCGATCTGGCTCGCCGGCGTGCCGGCCGCCCAGCGTGCGCTGGACTGGTCGGATGCGGCGCGCGCGGCGTCGAGATCAAGCGACACGAAGGCGCCGACCGAGGGCTCCAATTCGGTGATCCGCTCGATGCAGGCTTCAAGAAAATCACGCGGTGTGCGGGTGCCGTCGCGAAACGCGGCGGTATTTTCGTGATAGGGAGCCATGGTCGGGGCGGATCTGGTCATCATGCGGCCTCCTGCAATGTCATCGACGCGGCACGGCGCTGGCTTGCCAGCATGGCCGAGTTTTGCATGAACTGTACCGCCCGCGCGGGGTCCGCGGCGATCTGCGCCAACTCATCGAGATTGCGCCCGCGCACCACCGGATCGCGCTCTTCAAGACGCTTCTTGTTGCCGATCGACGCGGTCTGCACGAATTCGGTCGCCACCGTGCGGCGTTGCAGATCATACAGATCAAGCAGGCGCTGGTCCGCGCCGCCGATCACCGCGACGAGCTTTTCGACAAGGTTCGCCGCATCCTGCAAACCGCCATTGAGCCCCATTCCGCCGATCGGATTGTTCACATGCGCCGCGTCACCGGCGAGCAGGATTCGCCCGGCGCGGAACGATGCCGCCACGCGCTGGTGGGTGACGTAGAGGTTGCGATGCACCACTTCGTACGGGGTGGTGGAAGGAAAAAACCGTTGCAGCCGTGCCTGCACCGCCGCGTCCGACAGCAACGCTTCCTCGCTGGCCGCGGGGTCGGTGGGGAACACGGTGCGCCACAGGCCGGGCGGGCCGTCTGCCGACACCTTGAAGCAATTGCACCACTCATCGGGATCGGCGAAATAGCTGCGCGGGCAGTAGCCGCGTTCCGCCTCGAAATCGAACGGGGTGGTCAGCACGATGAAACGTTCCGGCCAGGTGAAGCCGTCGAAGGCGATGCCGGCGGATTTGCGCACCAGGCTGCGGCCGCCATCGGCGCCGACCAGCCAGGCGCCGCGGTGGGTCTGCTCGCCCGCCGGGCCGCGCACGCGCAGGCTGACGCCGGTGCTGTCCTGTTCGGCGGCGATGACCTCGTGTCCGTAGTTGATTTCGACGTTGTCGAGCTCGCGCAGACGTTCGAGGATGAGTTGCGCGGTTTTGAATTGTTCGCACTGGATCACGAACGGATACGGCGTGAGCCCGGCGAGCAGGCCGTGATCGAACTCCGCGACCTTGCGGCCCGAAGGGCGGTCCCAGAACTGGAATTTCGGTGCGACCAGGCCGACCCGCGCCATGTCTTCGACCAGCCCCGCCTGCCCCAGCACTTCGAGCGTGCCGGGATGGGTGGTGGCGGCGCGGGGATCGTTCTGCGGGCATTCATTGAGATCGAACAGCCGCACACCGACCCCGGCGCGACCGAGCAGCAGGGCCACGAACAGCCCGACCGGCCCGCCACCGGAGATCAGCACCGGCTGATTCATGCCTTGCGGCTTTCGTCGTAGTAGTGAATTTCGTAGAGCACACAACCGGTTTCGGATTTGAACGGGCCGTGCACCGCGCCCGGCGGGCGGCATGCATAGGTTGGCGCCTTGAAGTTCTCGCCGCCATTGCCCTGCGCGTCGTTGCCCACGGTCAGATCTCCGGACACCAGATACACTTCCTCCCAATGGTCATGCACGAACGGTGCCTTGGTGTAGGCGCCCGGAGCGAAGCGCAGCAGGCGGGTGCGGCTGCCGGTCTTGGCGACTTCATCGATGTCGGCGGCGAGGATTTTCTGCTGGATGTCGTCGGGATAGCCCGGCGGGGGCGCGAACCCCTCCTCCATGGACAACCGGACGAACTCGATATGCGGCTTGTTGAAGGGCATCGGGGAACTCCTTTTCAGAAATCGTCAGATATGGCTGGCAACGTTGCGTCGGAAGCTGTCCACATGGGCGTGCATGGCGCGTTCGGCGGCGTCGCCATCGCGCGCGCGCAGTGCCGCGGCGATCGCCTCATGCTCCTCCTGCACCTCGGCATGGTGGCTCGCCGAGCTGAGCGCGATGAACCAGAATCGCAGCGACCGGTCCTGCAGGCGGCCGAGCAGTTCGGCCAGCACCAGATTTCGCCCGGCCTGCGCCAGCAGATGATGAAAGGCGCGGTCCAGCAGCATCAATTGTTCGACGTCGCGCGCCTGCACGAAGGCTGCGGAGCGGGCGACGATCCGATCGATCTCGTCGAGCTCGGCGGAGGTCGCGCGATCGGCGGCCAGACGCGCGGCCGCGGGCTCGTTGAGCAGGCGCGCCTCGATGATCTGCATCACCTCGTCGAGGCTGACCGGCTTCACGATCACGCCCTTGCGCGGCATCACCTCCACCAGCCCCTCCAGACGCAGCCGATCCAGCGCCTGGTGCACCGGGGTTCGACCGATCCCGAGCATCGCCGACACCGACGCCTCGTTCAGGTAGTCGCCAGGGCGGAACGCGCAAGTGATGATGCGGTGTTTGATCGCCTCATAGGCCTCCTCGCGCAGCGAGCGCACCACCACCAGCCGCGGACGCGACGCGCGCGGCGGCGGGGCGGCATGGCGCGGCAGGGTGGCCGAGGCGCTCATTCGGTGATCGGCAGGTGCTGGATGTCGTAGCCATGCGCGATCGAGCGTCCGGTGACCGGGTCGTCGATCTCGAACTCGAACCGGTCGGACGGGCGGATGCCGCCCTTTGCCGCCATGGTGCCGCAGAACATCAGCGTGCCCTCGGGCAGGCCGTCGCCGAAGGGGAAGCGCGCCATCAGTTCCAGCGGGTCGAGCATGCTGGCGACCGAGCCGGACTGGTAGGCGACGCGGGCGCCGTTTTCATAAATGAAGGAGCGCAACTGAAGCTGATCCCAATGGCCCTGCACGCTGTCGAACGGCCAGAACACCGGGGCGATCGGCTTGTCGCAGATTTGCTTGGAGATGGTCATCCCCAGCGTCTCCACGTCGCGGTCGGTATGGTCCGAACCGGTACCGACCCATAGGCGGCCGCCGCTGCGCAGCAGCAGGAACTCGACCTCGCCCGACGAGCTGGTGCCGGTGCAGGTGATGCCCGGTGCGGTGGTCAGCCGACCGGGCGCGAGGCGCATGAACAGCGGGGTGGTGGTCGGGCGCCGCACGCCGAGCAATTCGAGCTCGGCGATGTGGTGTTCGAGTGCCGCCTTGTCGCGCCCGGTCCAGCCGGCGACCACCAGATGCTGGATCGCGACCGGGCCTTGTGCCGCCTCGTCGCGGTCATGCAGCAGAAGATCGAGCGTGTGCGGTGGCAGCATGGGCACTCCGGGGGCGCGTGGCAGGGTTGCAAGGCATGTGAAATATCACTGCACGCGAAGCTGGTCAATCGATTGCGCGCACCTCGCGCGCCCTGTAGCTGATTTATTCTTGCCACGTTCGACCCACAGCACCGGACCAGTCCCATGCTCGACCAGCTCGCCGACGACCTCGCCTCCGGCCGCACCACTGCCCGCGCGCTGGTGGGCGGCTGTCTCGACCGCATCGCCGACCCCGCCGGCGAGGGCGGGCGGGCGTTCGTACGCACCGACCCCGACCTGGCACTCGCCGAGGCGGACCATGCCGACCGGATGCGTGCGGCGGGTGCGGCGCCGCGTTTCGCCGGCATCCCGATCTCGGTGAAGGACCTGTTCGATGTCGCCGGCCAGGTGACCAAGGCGGGCACGCGCTTTTTGGCCGGCACTGCACCCGCGCGGGCGGATGCGCCGGCTATCGCGCGGCTGCGGGCGGCCGGGTTTGTTATTGTCGGGCGCACCAACATGACCGAGCTGGCGTTTTCCGGCCTGGGGCTGAACCCGCATTACGGCACGCCGGCGAACCCGTTCGATCGGGCCACCGGGCGCATTCCCGGCGGCAGCTCCGCGGGTGCGGCGGTGTCGATCACAGATCGGATGGCGTTTGGCGCGATCGGCACCGACACTGGCGGGTCCTGCAGAATTCCCGCAGCGCTGTGCGGCATCGTCGGCTTCAAGCCGACCGCGCGGCGGGTGCCGACCGCCGGCGCCGTGCCGTTGTCCACCACGCTCGATTCGGTCGGACCGCTCGCCAATTGCGTGCGCGATGTCGCGATCCTGGATGTGATCATGGCCGGCGAGGCGACGGCGGCGCGCGCGGTGCCACCCGTGCGCGGGCTGCGGCTTGCGGTGCCGCGCGATGTGGTGCTGGACGGCATGGACGCGGCGGTGGAAGCAGGCTTCGCCCGCGCGCTCGACCGGCTTGGTGCGGCCGGGGCGCTGGTTTCGTACGTATCGATGCCGCACTTCGCTGAGCTGGCCGGCATCAATGCCAAGGGCGGGTTTTCCGCCGCCGAGGCGTATCACTGGAACCGGCCTTATATCGACACCCAGGCCGATCTGTATGATCCGCGCGTCATTGTGCGCATCCGCCGCGGCGCGGGACAGAGTGCCGCCGATTATCTCGATCTGCTCGCCGCGCGTGCGGACGCCATCGCGCGGCTGGATGCGGCGACCGCGGATTGGGACGCGCTGATCATGCCCACGGTGCCCACCATCGCGCCGGCGATCGATGATCTGGATGACGACGCGGAATTCGCCCGCGTCAATTTGTTGATGCTGCGCAACCCGACCTTCGCCAATTTCTTTGATCGGTGCGCGCTGTCGATCCCGGTGCAGGAAGCGGGCACCGCGCCGGTGGGGCTGATGCTGATGGGGCGGACCGGCGACGATGCGCGGCTGCTGGGCATCGGTGCGGCGCTCGAAGGCATGTTGTCGCCACCGGCAAGGTAACAAAGCGCGGCGGCCCCTCCCCGACGCGGGCGAAATCTGTCAGGATTTGCGCGAGGCGGGCACGGACGGGGGACGATATGGCTGATGTCGCTTTATCGGTAAACGGTCAGAAACGCAGCATCAGCGTGCGTGATCCGGACATGCCGCTGCTGTACGGGTTGCGCAACGCGCTTGGCCTGAACGGGCCGAAATTCGGGTGCGGCCTTGGGCAGTGCGGCGCCTGCACGGTTATCATCGATGGTGTGGCGCAGCGTTCCTGCATGATCAGCGTCAGGGACGCCGCCGGGCATGAGGTCACGACGCTCGAAGGTCTGGGCAGCGCGACCGCTCCGGGGCGGGTGCAGCGCGCGTTCATCGCCGAGGTGGCGGCGCAATGCGGGTATTGCACGAACGGCATGATCATGACGGTGCATGCGCTGCTGACGCGCGATCCGCATCCGAGCGAGGCGGACGTGCGCCGCGAGCTGGCAGGCAATCTGTGTCGCTGCGGCAGCCATGTGCGGGTGCTGGCCGCGGCCCGGCGCGCCGCGGCGGAGGGCTGAGCGATGGATGCTCCCCTCGCCCGCCCGCTTGCCACCCGCCGCGCGCTGTTGCGGGCCGGGGGCTGTCTGATCGTGAGCTTCAGCCTCGCGCCCGAAGTGCGCGCCGCCGAGGACCAAACCGCGTTTCCGCTTGATCAGACCGACAGTTTTCTGGCCATCGACCGCGCCGGCATCGTCACCATCCATAGCGGCAAGGTCGATCTGGGTACCGGCGCGCGGGCGACCTATCGGATGATCGTCGCCGAGGAACTCGATCTGGATCCCGCGACATTGCAGATGGTGGAAGGCGACACCGCGCGCACGCCCAACCAGGGGCCGACCACCGGCAGCAACGGTGTGAGCACCGGGGGCATGCAGTTGCGCCATGCCGCGGCCACCGCGCGCGCCGGCCTGATGCGGCTTGCCGCGGACAGGCTCGGCGTGCCGGTGGAGCAGCTTCGTATGGAGCGCGGCGTCATCAACGGCGGTGACAAGACGATCGATTTTGGCGCGCTGGTCGGCGGCGGGCGATTTGATTTGAAGCTCGATCCGAAGGCGCCCACCAAAGACCCGGCGCGGTACCGGCTGATCGGCGGATCGATCCCGCGCCCGGACCTGCCGGGCAAGCTCACCGGCGCGCATGTCTATGTGCATGACTTCAAACTTCCTGACATGCTGCATGGTCGGGTGATCCGTCCGCCGGCGCTGGGTGCGCGCCTTTTAGAAGTTGGCGAGGCGCCGCTGCCGGGCGTGCGGGTGGTTCGGATCGGCGATTTCCTGGGCGTCGTCGCCGATGACGAGTGGGACGCGATCCGTGCCGCGCGCATGCTGAGCGCGCGTTGGTCGCAGCCGCGTGAACTGCCTGGCTCGGACAATATCTACGAGCACGTGCGTTCGACGCCGATGGTGCGGACCGAGAGCCTGGCCGAGCATGGCAGCGGCGATCCGTTCGCCATCGCGGTGCGCACGGTTGCCGCGAGCTATGAATGGCCGGCGCAGTCGCATGGCTCGATCGGACCATCCTGCGCGGTGGCCGATGTCACCGCGAGTGCGGCGACGATCTGGACCGCGAGCCAGGCGACCCACAAATATCGTGATGTGTTCGCGACGTTTCTCGGGCTGCCGCGCGAGCAGGTGCGTCTGATCTATCTCGATGGTGCCGGCTGCTATGGCATGAACGGGCATGACGACGCGGCTGCCGATGCGGCGTTGTTGTCGCGCGCGGTGGGGCGGCCGGTGCGGGTGCAATGGTCGCGCGAGGATGAACTCGGCTGGGACCCCAAGGGGCCGCCGCAGGTGATCGACCGGCAGGCCGCGATCGATGCGTCGGACAATATCACCGGCTGGAAAACCACGGGGCTGCTGCCGCAGAACACGAAGGGGCTTCAGGCGGTGCCGCTGCTGGCGCCGCTCGCCGCCGGGCTGGATATCGCGGATGGGCAAAATGCCGGCCAGTTGCAGGGGAATCTGGAACCGCCGTATGAATTTGCCCGCAGCTCGATCGCGGTGCGGTGGCTGCGCGACACGCCGTTGCGCGCATCAAACCTGCGTGCGCCTGGCAAGATCGCGAACGTGTTCGCGGTGGAATGTTTTCTGGACGAGCTCGCGGTGGCGACCGGCGCCGATCCGCTGGCGCTGCGGCTGGAGCTTTTGCCATCCTCACGAGGCCGGCAGGTGCTGCGCACCATGGCCAATCGGCTCGGCTGGAAGCCTCGGCTGTCTCCCGCGGTTGGGCAGGATTCCGTGGTGCTGCGTGGCCGCGGCATCGCCTACGTGCACTACAAGGGCGCCGATAATCATGTCGCCACCGGCATCGAGGTCGCGGTGACCAGAACGACCGGGGCGATCGTGGTGGAACGCGTCGTCTGCGCGCATGATTGCGGGCAGATCATCAACCTCGACGGCACCCTCGCACAGGTCGAGGGCAGCATCCTGCAAACCCTCAGCCGTGCGCTGTTCGAGGAGGTCACCTTCGACCAGGGGCGGGTGACCAGCACCGACTGGGCGAGCTATCGGTTGCTGACGTTCCCTGATGTGCCAAGGATCGAAATCGATCTGCTCGACAATCCGGGCGGCCATCCGCTCGGTGCGGGCGAGGCCGCGACGACACCGGTGGCCGCGGCACTCGGCAACGCGATCTTCGACGCGACCGGGGTGCGGATGCGCCGGGTGCCGTTCAGCCCCGAGCGGTTGAAGGCCGGACTTGCCGGCCTTCCCGCCTGAGCGACCTTCAGCGCGGGAAGCGCGCCGAGACGTCGATGTTGAACAGCTTCGCCGCGGTCTCGCCAAGGATGTTGCGCCGCGCCTGTTCGGACAGGAAATCGAGGTCCCACACGGTGGTCGGCAGGTCCATGTCCCAATGCGGATAATCCGATGAATAGAGCAACTGGGTCTCGGCGTTGATCATCTGCATCGTCACCTCGAGCGCGGCGCGGTTGTTCACCGTCTCCATCGGCTGGGTCGAGTAATACATCTGGCGCATATAGTCGCTCGGCAGATGTTTCAGCGCCGGTGCCTCCGACGAGCGCATGCGGTAGTCATTGTCCAGCCGCTGCATCAGCCACGGTATCCAGGCAAGCCCGCTTTCGATCCAGATCACCTTGAGTTTGGGGAAGCGCTCAGGCAGCCCGTTGATCACCCAGTTGGCGCAATGCACCGCGTTGAACACGGTGAAGCCCACCGCGTGGGCGGTGATGAAACGGTTCGCCACCGAGATGAGCTGGTCGTTCCAGTGGTAGGAGGCATGAAACGCGATCGGCAGGCCGAGCTCCTCCAGCAGCGCGTAGGTTTTCATGTAGGCATTGTCGGCCACCGATTTATAGCGGGTGGACACCACCATGAACCCGACCACGCCCTTGCGGCCGGCGAACTCCTTGACGATGTTGTAGGTGGCTTCGGGATCGTTGAAGGGCAGGTACAGCATCGAGCGCAGCCGGTCGTTCGACGGCAGCACGTTCTCGCAGATCCAGCGATTATAGGCGCGGGCGAGATTCGCCTCGATCTCGGGCTGGGGGTGCAGCCCCAGGAACAGCATGGGGGTGGGAAACAGGCAGGCGTAATCGACGCACAGCGCGTCCATCCAGCGCAGCGTCTGCGCCACTTCGCGCGACAGGCCGGGCGCTTCCACCTTCTCGCCCTTGCGCATCTGGTAGCGCATCACCCGCCCGCCCATGTCCTGATAGCCTGGCTGGTCCATCAGCATGGCCGCCGGGCCCTTGTAGCTGAAGGTGTTGAGCGCGATCTGGCGCAGATTGGGGTCGTCGATATATTGCAGGATCGGACCAAAATTGTCGGTTTCGTAGTGATGGCAATCGACATCGATCACCAGCATCTTGTCCAGGCCGCGCTTTTCGGCCTCGGCGCGAGCGTGGCGCAGATGTTTGCCGCTGTCGAAATCATCGACGGTGCGGTTGTAATCGGGGTCGCTCGAATGAAACAGCATGGTGCCTCTCCTATTGCGCGGCCGGCAGGCGGACGAACACGTCGCCGTCGCGCTCGATCACCTCGAAGCGACGCAGCGCGAAACGCGGGTCTCCGGCGGTGCGCCCGGTGGCGATGTCGAATTCCCAGCCGTGCCAGGGACAGACCAGATTGAGCCGCGTGCTGTCGAAGCGCATGCCGTGATAGGTGTGATCCGCGGCGAGCACCTCCTCGACCTTGTGGATCAGCATGCCCTCGCAGACCGGTCCGCCCTGATGCGGACAATGGTTGGAAAATGCGTGCAGCCGCCCCTGGGCACGCAACACGCCGACCTCGCGCGCGCCGTGCACGATGATCCGCCGCTCCCCTTCGCCCGCCAGTTCGGCGGCGTGCGCCACGAACACGTCCTGCATGCGTTGTCTCCCCCGATCACCCGTTGGATATGTTCTGACCATTGCCCGGGCGCGGGCGCAACGGCGGAATTTTCGCGGGGCACATGAATTTTCTTCATCGTCCCGGCGATCGCGGCTATAAGGCCGCCATGATCCGCCGCCTGCCCTCGCTTGCCTCGCTGCGCGCCTTCGAGGCCGCCGCCCGCCACATGAGCTTCACCCGCGCCGCCGCCGAGCTGAACCTCACCCAGACGGCGGTGAGCCACCAGATCCGCAATCTGGAGGAGCATCTGGGCCTGGCTTTGTTCCAGCGGGAGCGCAACTCGCTGCTGCTCACCGCCGCGGCGCGCGACTATCTGGAATCGATCCGCGCGATCCTGCTCCAGCTCGCCGAGGCGACCGACCGCACCGCCGATCGGGGTCGCGACGAGGTGCTGACATTGGCCTGTCTGAACACCTTCGCGATCAAGTGTCTGCTGCCGGCGCTGGGCGCCTTCCGGGCCGCCGCACCGGGAATTTCGCTGCGCATCCGCACGGTGATCTCGTTCGATAACCTGCCGCGCCACGACTATGATGTCGGCATCCGTTACGGTGTCGGTGACTGGCCGGGACATGTCTGTCAGCGGATCACCTATGATGAGCTGCTGCCGGTCTGTGCGCCCGATCTCGCGCGCCGGCTGCACAGCCCCGCTGATCTGGCCGCCGAGGTCTGCATCCGCACCATTTCGCCCAATCTGCGCGATGACTGGCCGCTGTGGCTCGACCAGGCCGGGCTGCGCGATCTGGCGTTCGCCGACGAGCTGACCAGCGATTTTCTGGCGATCTCGCTGCAGGCTGCGGTGGACGGGCTGGGGGTGGCGATGGGGCGTGGGGCGGTGGTGGCCGAGGACCTGGCGCGCGGGCGGCTGGTGGCGCCGTTCGGGCTGCGCGTGCCAACCCGGCTTGGCTATCACATCGCCGCCCCCGAGGACCGCGCCGGTCGCGCCAAGGTTGCCGTGTTCACCAACTGGGCGATGGCACGCTTCACCCCGCTGTCGGGGCCGCCGCCGCGCTCCTGAGGCGCGATCAGGCCGCGCGCGGGACCGCCTCCGGCAGCTCCTCGACGAACGGCTGGTCGGGCCGCAGCCAGTGCGCCAGCACCGCGCCGACCAGCAGCAACCCGATCGACATCGCGAACGGCCATTGCCACGAGCCGGTGAGGTCCACCGCGAGCCCGAAGCAGAGCGGCGAGAGAATCCCGGCCGCGGCGAAGCCGATGCTGAGATATCCCCCCGCGGTGCCGGAATAGCGTGGCGCGATGTCCAGGGTGCACAGCCACAGCGGGCCGACCGCGATTTCGAGGAAGAACAGCGCGATGGTCAGCGCAAGCGCGACGGTGGTGAGATCGGTGGTGATCAGCACGGTGCACAGCGCGAGGAAGGTGAGCAACAGCCCGACGGTGATCTGCCAGGTGCGGGCGATCTCCAGCCGGCCGGTGCGGCGATAGAGGAAATCGCTGAGCAGCCCGCCAGCGGCGTCGCCGAGCACGCCGCCGAGCAGGATGCCGCCGGAGAACAGCGCCGAGCCTTTCAAATTCATGTGATATTCCTGCAGAAAGAAGGTCGGCAGCCAGGTCAGATAGACCCAAAGCGTCCAGCCGTAGCAGAAGAAGGTGGCGCTGAGCGGCCATAGCCGGATGCCCAGCCGCTTGAGCGGGATGCGCTCGCCGGGCACGCGCGGGCGGATCGGGCGCAGGCGCGCGAGTTCGGCGGCCGAGACCCGTGGGTGCTGGGCGGGGTCGTCGCGGAACCAAGCATACCAGATCACCGCGCACAGCAAGGTGGCGACGCCGACGATGTAGAAGGAGCTGCGCCAGTTGGTCGCCAGGATCAGCGTGGCGATCAGCGGCGGGGTGATGGCGGTGGCGACGCGGGCGAAGGCGTGGGTGAAGCCCTGGCCGAAGCCCCAGCGTTCCTGCGGCAGCCAGTTGGTCATCGCGCGGGTCATGGTGGACAGCGCGGCACCTTCACCCAGCCCGACCAGGGCGCGCGCGCCGATCAGCCCGGCCATGCCGCCGGCGGCACCGGTGAGCAACGTGCCGGCGGCGAAGGACAGCATATACAACGTGAACACCCGGCGCGGGCCAAACCGGTCGGCGAGCCAGCCGCCGAACAGGGTGATCGCGGCATAGGGATAGGAGAAGGCCGAGAACACCAGCCCCAGATCGGTGTTGGACAGATGCAGCTCGCGGCGCATCTCACCGGCGGCGGTGCCGATGTTGGCGCGATCCACGTAGAGGATGAAATACATCAGGCAGATCAGCAGAAAAGTCAGATTCGTTGTTTTCAGCCGCGGCCTGTCCATGTGCGTTTCCCCCTTGTGATCCCGCCGGCCGCTTGATTGCGACACTCAATTGCACCATCGCCGGGTCCGCGTTCTGGCGCGACCACGAATTGCATGCCCTTGGGATGAAGTTTATTCATCCCATATCCCCGACGCCGGCGCCATACCGCCCGGATCGTTGACAGCACGGCGATCCGGCTGCAAAGCCTGCGGCACGTCAGTTGGGATGAAACAGCGTGCGGGTGATCGACGTCCAGGCATCACGCGGCCGCTTGCAGGTGGGTATGTCAACATGAAATTCGACGGCGGCTTCACCGTTCCGGCTGAGCGTGAGATCGTGTTCGCCCGGCTCAATGACCCGCATTTCTTCGCCTCCTGCCTCGATGGGGTGAGCGAGCTCGTCGAGGTCGATCCGACGCATTTCACCGCCCGGCTGGCCACCCGCATCGCCTACATCAAGTTCAACTTCGCCATCTCCGTCGAGATCGCCGAGATCGTCGCGCCGAGCCGGGTGGTGGCCAAATCCGAGGGCACACCGCTGGGCATCGTGGGGCGGCTGACCGCGCTCGCCACCGCGGATCTGCAGGCGAGCGTGGCCGAGGATGGCAGCGCGCAGACCGAGGTGACCTACGAGATCGACGTGTCGCTTGCCGGCAAGCTTGGCAGCATCGGCCAGCCGGTGCTGCGCTCCAAGGCGCGCGAGATGGAGCGATCGTTCGTCGAGAAGCTGCACGCCGCCTTCGCGACCGCGCCGGATGGCACCGTCCAGGAGATCGTATCATGAGAGGCTTCGAGTTCCTTCGCCCCGGCACGCTGAACGAGGCATCGGCGCTGCTCGCCACCGGTGACGCGGCGGCGCGGCCTTTCGCCGGCGGCACCGGGCTGATGCTGATGATGAAGACCGGTGTGTTCTCGCCCTCGCGCCTGGTGTGCCTGCGGCAGACCGAGGCCGAGCATCGCGCCATCACGCCGACCGGGGATGGCGGCGCGCGCATCGGCGCGTTGGCGAGCCTCAGCCAGATCGAGCATGATCCGCTGCTGTGCCGGCTCGCCCCGGTGATCGCGCGCACCATGACGACGCTGGCCAATGTGCGGGTGCGCAATGTGGCGCGCATCGGCGGCACGCTGGCGCATGGCGACCCGCACATGGACATGCCGCCGACGCTGGCCGCGTTGCGCGCGAGCGTGGTCACCAGCGGCACCGCCAGCCGCACCGTGCCGGTCGAGGCGCTCTATGCCGGCTATTATGAAACCATCCTTCAGCCCGGCGAGCTGATCTCGGCCGTGCTGCTGCCCGATCAGACAGGCTGGCACAGTGTTTATCTGAAATGCACGACCCGCAGCGCGGATGACTGGCCGGCGCTGGGGGTGGCGGTGTCGGTGCGCATGGACGGCACCACGATCACCGACAGCAGGGTGATCATTTCGGCCGCGACCGAAAAACTGACCCGTGTTGCCGCCGCCGAGGCGGTGCTGAACGGGGCAACCGCGGGGCTTGCGGCATTCACCGCGGCGGGAGAGGCGGCGCGCGCGGTGGAGACGATCGAGGATGCGCGCGGCTCGGCCGCCTACAAGACCGAGCTGGTCGGGGTTTATGTGCGGCGCGCGTTGCAGCAGGCCACCGGCGCGGGAGGGAACTGAGATGAACGAGATCCGCAGCATCTCCGCAAAGCAGGTCGGCCGCGATGTGCCGCGGCTGGAAAGTCGCCAGAAGGTCACTGGCCGGGCCGAATACACCCACAACATCACCCTGCCCGGCATGCTGTATGCCAAGCTGTGCCGCAGCACCGTCGCGCATGGGCGCATCCTGTCGATCGATGTGTCCGCTGCGCGGGATTTGCCGGGGGTTCACGCGGTCTATACCGGCGAGACGATCCGCACGCTGATCGCCGAGCCCTATTTCGGTCCGGCCTTTCATGATCAGCCGATTCTGGCGATCGGCAAGGTGCATTTCGTCGGCGAGCCGATCGCGGTGGTGCTGGCCGCCGACCCCTATGTCGCGGCCGAGGCGGCGCAGATGATCGTCGCCGAGTATGAGGAGCTGCCGGCGGTGTTCGATGAGGTCGAGGCGATGACCTCGGCGGCGATCGTGCATGAGACGCTGAAGCCGGCGGGCACCTTCGCCGATCTGAAGCATCTGTCGGGCAAGAGCAACACCAACGTCGCGCTCGATTATCAACTGCGTCGCGGCGACACCGATGCCGCCTTCGCCGCCGCCGAGCATGTGTTCGAGCATGAATTCCATACCCAGCAGGTGATGCACACGCCGCTCGAACCGATGGTCTCCATCGCCGAGCCGGGCGACAATTGCCTGACCATCTATACCGCCTCGCAAAGCCCCTCGTTCGTGTGCACCGAGATCGCGCGGCTGTTCGGCTGGCGCGAGAATCAGGTGCGGGTGAAGGTGCCGTATCTGGGCGGCGGGTTCGGCGCCAAGCTGTACATCAAGCTGGAGGCGCTGGTCGCGGCCGCGGCTATGCTCGCGCGCCGGCCGGTGAAATTGTCGCTGACGATGGAAGAACAATTCTACACCATCACCAAGCACGCATCGACGTTTCGGATCAAAAGCGCGGTGAACAAGGATGGCCGCATCACCGCGCGGCGCTGCGAGATTTTCTGGAATGGCGGCGCCTTCGCCGACATCGGGCCACGGGTGACGCAGAAATCCGGATTCACCTCGCCGGGGCCGTATGACATCGACAATGTCTCGGTGGATTCGTACGCGCTCTACACCAACCGTCCGCCCGCCGGCGCGCTGCGCGGCTTTGGCATTCCGCAGCTGGTCTGGGCCTATGAGAGCCACACCGACCTCCTGGCGCGCGGCATCGGCATGGACGCGGTGGAATTCCGCCGTCGCAACCTGCTGCGCGAGGGCCGTCCGCAGGCGACCGGAACTTTGATGCACGATGCTGCCATCATCGAGGTTCTGGACAAGACCGCCGAGCTGATGAACTGGACCGCGCCGTTCGAGCGTGGCGAGGGAGTGATCCGCCGTGGCCGCGCGATCGCCATCGGCTTCAAGGCGGTGGTGGCGCCGACCACCTCGGGGGCGATCGTCAATCTGTCCGCCGATGGGTCCGCGGCACTTTACATGTCCACCGTCGATATGGGCCAGGGCAGCGACACCGCGATGGCGCAGATCGTTGCCGAAACGCTCGGACTTGTCGCCGAACGGGTGAAGGTGGTGCATCCCGATACCGACGTGACCCCGTATGACATGGCAACGCTTGGATCGCGCTCCACTTTCCATATGGGCAATGCGGTGAAGCTCGCCTCGCTGCATGCGCTGGAGCAGCTTGGCGCGATGGCACGCGAGGTTGGTCTGCCGGAGGGCACCAACTACGAGATCCGGGATATCTTCCTGAAGAAATATGGCATGCAGGCCGGCAATATCATCGGTGTGGGCAGCTACGTGCCGCCCTACACCTCGCCGCAGAAGGGCACCGGGCTGTCCGACAACGTCACCCCGTTCTGGATGGTGGGCGCGGCGGGTGTGGAACTGTCGGTCGATACCGAGACTGGGCATGTGACGATCGACCGGCTGATCAATGTCGCCGATGTGGGCCGGCCGCTGAACCCGGCGATCGTCGCCACCCAGCTATCGGGTGCGGCGATGATGCAGTTGGGCTTCACCCTGTTCGAGAACATGGATCTCGATCACGGCCAGGTCACCAACGCCTCGCTCGCCGACTACAAGATACCGGGCATGCACGACCTGCCGACGGTGATGGACAACGTGATCGTCGATAACAACCAGCAGAACGGCCCTTACGGCGCCAAGGGGGTTGGCGAGACCGCCACCTTCGGCGTGTCGCCGGCGATCGCCAACGCCATCGAGGACGCGGTGGGCGTGCGTCTGACTTCCCTGCCGCTGACGCCCGAATCGGTGTTGCGCGGCATCCGCGCGCTGCGCGGCGAAAAGCTGGAGGGCTGAACATGACCGAGGTCAGATGCGATATCGCCTTCACCCTCAATGGCGCGCCGGTCGCGCTCAACATCGGCGGGCATGAGAACATCGTTGATGTGCTCAAGCGCCTTGGCCTGAGCGGCGCGCGCGAGAGCTGCGGCCAGGGCCTGTGCGGCTGCTGCACCGTGATCATCGACGGCGTCGCCGAATCCGGCTGTCTGACGCTGGCGCAACTGGTTGATGGGCGCTCGGTGCAGACCATCGAGGGGCTGGATGCCGACGGGGCGCTGAGCCCGGTGCAGCAGGCCTTCATCGATGCCGGCGCGCTGCAATGCGGCTTCTGCGCGCCTGGCTTCGTGCTGATGAGCCACCAGTTGCTGGCCGCCAATCCCGACCCGAGCGAGGCCGAGATCCGCGATTATCTGAGCGGCAATCTGTGTCGCTGCGCCACCTATCCGGAGATCATCAAGGCGGTGCGCCTGGCGGCGAGCCGGATGCGCGCCGCCCAGGCGGCCTGACTGGCGGAGGGCGCGATGACCACGCACGCGACAGCCGCCCCGGATGTGGCCTGGTACAAAGCGCTCGATCGCTCGCAATGGACGACCCTGCTGGCCACCAATCTGGGCTGGCTGTTCGACGGCTATGAGAATTACGCGCTGATCCTCACCGTTGGCCCGGCGTTGCATCAGCTGCTGGTGCCGGCGGAATATGCGCGCATTCCGTTCTTCGCCGGCGCGGTGATCGCGATCAATCTGCTGGGCTGGGGCATCGGTGGGCTGATCGGCGGCGTGCTCGCCGATTATATCGGCCGCAAGCGGATGATGCTGATTTCCATCCTCGCCTATTCGCTGCTGACCGGTGCCTCCGCGCTCGCGGCCAACTGGTGGAGCTTCGCGATCCTGCGTTTCATGGTCGGGCTCGCGGTTGGTTCGGAATGGGCGACCGGCAGCAGCATGATCGCCGAATTGTGGCCCGACCGTGCGCGTGGGCGTGGCGCGGGGCTGATGCAATGCGGGCTGGGCATCGGGTTTTTCGTCGCCGCCTTCGTCTGGCTGTTCGTCGCGCCGTTCGGCGCCGGCGCCTGGCGGGCGATGTATCTGATCGGCGTGCTGCCGGCGCTGCTCACCTTGTGGCTGCGCCGTTCGATCGACGAATCGGTGCTGTGGCGGGCGGCCAAGGCGCGGCGCGACGCCGCGATCGCGCGGCGGCGGGCGGGCGCGCGGCTGACCGAGGCGGAGCATCAGACCACCAAATTCACCCTCACCGATCTGTTCTCGGACCGCGCGACGCGCGGGCGCACCATCGCTGTGTTCGCGATGTCGCTGACCACCACGTTCGGCTTTTGGAGCATCTCAAGCTGGGTGCCGCCGTATGTCGGGGGCATCGCCGCGGCCGGCGGGCTGGCGGCGGCGCAATGGGCGAGCTTCGCGGGCATGGCTTATACCGGCGGGTCGGTGGCCGGCTATGTGGCGTTCGGGTTTCTGGCCGACTGGCTGGGCCGCAAGCCGGTGACGCTGGCCTTCATGCTGCTGGCGCTGCTGCTCACCCCGGTATTGTTCTTCGCCACCCACGATCTGGTGTGGTTGCTGGTGCTGGCTTTCGCGAACGCGATCTTTTCCAACGGCCAATATAGCTGGATGCCGGTGTGGCTGCCCGAATTGTATCCCACCCGCATGCGCGCCACCGCGTTGGCATTTGCCTTCAACGCGCCACGGCTGATCGCGTTTCTGGGGCCGCTGCTGGCAGGCACCATGATCGCCGATTTCGGCGGGTTCGGGCGCGCGGCGATGGTGTTTTCCTCGATCTATGTGCTCGGGCTGATCGCCACGTTCTTCCTGCCGGAAACCCTGGGACAGAAGCTGCCCGAATAGGCCGGCCGGATCGGCCCTTCCCAACCCTGGGGCGGGCCTGCTACCTGCGGGTGGTTCTCCCACGCGGAGGTTTTGTGGACACACGCCCGCCAGCCGGCGCCCGACCGACCAGCGCCCCCGCGCCCACGCGCGGCGCCCCGGTGCGCGCGCGCGCACCGTTGCGGCTGGGCCTGGCCGGCGGCGGTACCGACGTGTCGCCCTACGCCGATCTGCATGGCGGCGCGGTGATGAACGCCACCATCGACCGTTTCGTCTATTGCTCGCTGAGCTGGCGCGATGACCAGCAGGTGGAGCTGGAAAGTGTCGATCTGGCGCAGTCGGCGCGCTATCCGGCGACGGGGCTTTTGCCGATCGACGGGCGGCTCGATCTGCCCAAGGCGGTCTATAATCGGGTGATGCGCGATTATTTCGGCGGCCAGGCGCTGCCGCTGCATCTGACCACCTATTCACAGGCGCCGGCCGGCTCGGGGCTTGGTTCCTCCTCGACCCTGGTGGTGGCGGTGTTGCAGGCCTTCACCGAATTGCTGTCGCTGCCGCTTGGCGAATATGACGTGGCGCATTTGGCCTATGTGATCGAGCGGGTCGAGCTGGGGCTGCATGGCGGCCGGCAGGACCAGTACGCGGCCACCTTCGGCGGCTTCAATTTCATGGAATTTCGCGACGCCGACGCGGTGATCGTCAATCCGCTGCGGATCAAGGCGGCGGTCATCAACGAGCTGGAGGCGCAGTTGCTGCTGTGCTTCTCCGGGGTCAGCCGCGACAGCGCCACCATCATCGCCGAGCAGTCGCGCAATGTCGAAGCCGGCTCCAGCAAATCCATCGAGGCGATGCATCGGCTGAAGGCGTCGGCGGTGTCGATGAAGGAGGCGCTGCTGAAGGGCAATCTCGCGGCGCTGGCCGACAGTCTGCGCGAGGGCTGGGACAGCAAGCGCGACATGGCGTCCGGCATCAGCACCTCGCACATCGAGCAGGCGCTGCGCATCGCGATGGCGGCCGGGGCGCATGCCGGCAAGGTGTCGGGCGCTGGCGGCGGTGGCTTCATCATGCTGCTCGCGCCGCTGGAGCGCCGCCCGTCGGTGATCGCGGCCCTGGCCGATGCCGGGTTTCGCGCCGAATCCTGCCGTTTCACCGCCGAGGGAGCCACCGCATGGCGGATCTGACCGCATCCGACCCGTCCCGCGCCGCCACCGTGGCCAGCTCGATCCGCGGTTCGGCCGAATTGCTGGCACGGGTCGCCGCGGATGCCGCACTGTGCGCCGTGACCGAACAGGCCGCCGCCCTGGTGTGCGCGCGGCTGCGGGCGGGCAACAAGCTGTTGCTGTGCGGCAATGGCGGCAGTGCGGCGGACGCGCAGCATTGGGCCGGCGAGCTGGTGTCGCGCTTCAATTACGACCGTCCCGGCCTTGCCGCCGTGGCGCTCACCACCGACAGCTCGAACCTGACGGCGATCGGCAACGACTATGGCTATGAGCGGGTCTTCTCGCGCCAGGTCGAGGCGCTCGGGCAGCCGGGCGATGTGCTGTTCGCGCTGTCCACCTCCGGCCGGTCGCCCAACATCGTGGCCGCGCTGGTCGCGGCGCGGGCGCGTGGGCTGGCGAGCGTGGGGTTCACCGGGGCGAGCGGCGGTGACATGGCGGCGCTGTGCGACCTCATCGTTCGCGTGCCCAGCACGGCCACTCCGGCGATCCAGGAAGTGCATGAGGTGCTGGGGCACATCATCTGCGGCATGATCGAGGCCGAGATGTTCCCTCGGCCTGGCTGAATGGACGCGCCGACCGAGGCCATCGTGCTCGCCGGCGGGCTGGGCACGCGGTTGCGACCGGTGGTCGCGGATGTGCCCAAACCGCTGGCGCCGATCGCCGGCAAGCCGTTTCTGTTCTGGCTGCTCGACGGGCTGGCGCGCCAGGGCATCGGCCATGTGCTGCTCGCCACCGGCTATATGAGCGGGGCGATCGCCGAGGCGGTCGGACCGGCCCATGCGGGCATGCGGATCAGCCATCTGCCGGAGCCGGCGCCGCTTGGCACCGGCGGGGCGATCTGGGCGGCGCTTGGCGCGTGTTCCACCGAGCGGGTGCTGGTGGCCAACGGGGATAGCTGGATCGGCGCGCGCATCGCGGACCTGGCCGCGCACGCGCCGGCCGCCGACATCGTGCTGACCTTGCGCCCGGTGCCGGACCGGGCGCGCTATGGCAGCGTGCGGCTGGCGGGCGACCTAGTGCTGGGGCTGGACGAAAAAGGGCAATCCGGGCCGGGACTGGTCAATGCCGGGCTGTATCTGATGCGCGCGGATCTGCCGGCGCGGCGGATGATGCCCGCCTCGTTCAGTCTGGAGACCGAGGTTTTCGCGCGGCCCGACGGGCTCGATGTGCGCGGCTGGCAGACCGATGCGCCGTTCATCGACATCGGCACACCACAGGATTTCGCCGCCGCGCAGGCGCTGCTGCCGCGCTGGGCCGCGCAGGCATGACCCCGCGGCACCTGGTCCCGGCGCTGTTTCTGGATCGCGACGGCATCATCAATCTCGATCTGGGCTATGTGCATCGCATCGAGGATTTCATCTTTCGCGACGGCATTTTCGCGCTGTGCGCCGCCGCCCAGGCGCGCGGGCTGGCGCTGGTGATCGTCACCAACCAGGCCGGGATCGGGCGCGGCTATTTCACCGAGGCCGATTTTCATCTGCTCACCGAGTGGATGACCGGCGAGTTCGCGCGCCAGGGCATCGTCATCGCCGGCGTCGAGTTCTGCCCCGACCACCCCACCCACGGCATCGGCGCGTATCGTCGCGACAGCCCTCGCCGCAAGCCCGCACCGGGGATGATCCTGGACGCCGCGGCCACGCACGGGCTCGATCCGGCGGGCTCGGTGATGCTGGGCGATCGTGCCACCGACATGCTGGCCGGGCGCGCCGCCGGGGTGGGCCGGCTGCTGCTGCTGCCGGCGGACGCCGCCGAGGCGCGGGCCGCACCGGCGGGAACCATCATCATCGAAAATGCCGGCCCGGCCGGGGCGATCGAGCATCTTCCCTGACGCGGGCGACGGTGTCACAAAAGTCCGGGGAATCCCTGCTGCACCAGTGCGCGAAACCGTGGCGCGAGTGCCACCGGCAGGCGCGAGTCGCGGGCCGCCGCCAGATTGGCGACCTGGGCGGCGTAGCGATGTGGGTCCGCGGCGGTGAGGATGTCCTCGATCGCGGTGGCGAAGCCGGAATCGTCGGCGCAGAGCGAGCCGATATCGCCATATTCATCG
Organism: Acetobacteraceae bacterium; assembly: GCA_027323595.1. Taxonomy (GTDB): domain Bacteria; phylum Pseudomonadota; class Alphaproteobacteria; order Acetobacterales; family Acetobacteraceae; genus CAIVDX01. The sequence continues at coordinate 21,577 of DAHWBL010000253.1, forward strand.
AAGAACTGCCGGGTCAGCGGCACGTCGCTGGTCACCACCGGGCGGGTCCAGGTGACGGCGTCGATCAGGCCGCCGGAAGCGGCGAAATCATAATAGCCGCGCTGGAACGGCAAGGTGATGAAGTGGGTTTCGTCCACCCGGCGGGCGAACTCGTCGCGCGGCAGCGGCTGATCGGTCAGCGGATAGGCCAGCACCGCGTTCGCCGCCGGGTCATGCGGCTTGTTGGCGCGGCCGATATGGACGAATTCGGCGCGTTCGCCCCAGCGCGCCTTCACCTGTCGGGCGGCATCGAGGAAGCGGTCGAAGCCCTTGGCCGGGCTGCCCCAGCCGACGAAGCCGAAGCGGATCGGCCAGCCCAGCGTCGCCGGGCTCGATGCTTTGGCCTCGCGGGTCAGGATGGGCAGCGGCAGCACATCGGTGCGCGCGGCCGCCGCGATCGACACGCCGGCCAGGGTTTGTTTGATGATTTGCTCCAGCACCAGAAACCGCACCGGCAGCCGCCAGCGATGGTCCAGCCCGGCGCGGATGTCGAAGGCGCGGGCCAGCGGATTGCGCGATCGTGGGCTCAGCGCCTCGCTCAGATTGCCGTGCCAGCCGACCAGCACGCCGCAGCGCCGGCCGGACAGATGGGCCGCCGCGGCGGCGGCGAAGGTCGCGGTCGCGGTGGTGGAGATGAGGAAGATCAGGCAGCTTTCGCCCTTCGGAACCAGCGCCAGCCCGGCGCGGAAGGTGGCGAACTCATGCCAGGCGCGGCTGGCGCGCACATGCTGGGTGTGATCGCGCGCACCCGGCCACAGGCCGATCGGCGCGAGACGCAGATTGGGCAGCGCCGCCACCTCGGGGTCGCGATTCACCTGTTCGAGATGCGCGGCCGAACCGAGCATCAACACCTGCTGTTCGGGAAAAGCCCTGGCCAGGGATTGCACGGTGGCGCTGTTGCCGGGCGCGTGCATGGTGCCGTCCCAGGTGGTTTCGAACACGAGGATCACGTCGGATGCCCCGGCTCAGTCGGCGAACACGACGGTTTTGTGGCCATTGATGATCACCCGGTCCTCCAGATGGTAGCGCACCCCGCGCGCCAGCACGCGGCGCTCGATGTCGCGCCCCTTGCGCACGAGGTCCTCGGGGGTGTCGCGATGGGTGATGCGCTCGACATCCTGCTCGATGATCGGCCCCTCATCGAGGTCCGGCGTGACGTAGTGGGCGGTGGCGCCGATGAGCTTCACCCCGCGCGCGTGCGCCTGGTGATAAGGGCGGGCGCCCTTGAAGCCGGGCAGGAAGGAGTGATGGATGTTGATGCAGCGCCCCATCAGCCGCGAGGACAGATCGTCCGACAGGATTTGCATGTAGCGCGCCAGCACCACCAGATCGGCCTGGCTGGACTCGATCAGATCGAGCAGCCGCGCCTCGGCGGCGGCTTTTTCGCCTTTCGCCACGGCGATGTGATGGAACGGGATACCGGCCAGCTCGATGCCGGCGAGGCTCTCGCGCGGGTGGTTGGACACCACCGCCACCGGGTCCATCGGCAGCTCGTCGATCTTCCAGCGATAGAGCAGGTCTTCGAGGCAATGGTGAAAGCTGGAGACCATCAGCAGCACCTTTCGCCTCGCACTGCGCCGGCGCATCGTCCAGCTCATGTCGAAGGCGCGCGCGATGGCGCCGAATTCCTCCACGATGGGGCCGAGATCACTGCCGCCGTCGGTGCGGTTGAACACCACGCGCATGAAGAATTTGCCGGTCTCCGCGGCGTCATATTGCTGCGCGTCGGAGATGTTGGCGCCGTGGCGGAACAGATAGTTCGACACCGCCGCGACGATGCCTGGCCGGTTCGGACAGGACAGGGTGGCAATGAAATCTTCGGTGGCTGGCATCGGGCACGGTCCTTGGGGCGGGTCGTCTGACACGCCGGACCATACGGGGGCTTTGCGATTTCGGCAAAATCGCCTGCCGCGGGCAGGCTATTGGGCCTGCACGCCCTGATGCGCCAGCGCGGCCACCACGCCTGCGTCGGCGGCGGCGCCGACACCGGCGAACAGCGCGCGCGCGCGCAGCAGCGGCGCGGTATCGACCAGCTTCGTCAGATCGAGCCCCGGCTTCATCTGCCCGCCCGCCTCCAGCGTGTGCTGGAGCCAGGCGAGGCGCTGCATCGGCGGCTCGAAGCTGGTGTCGAGCACGCCAAGGCGCATCGGCTGGTCGTAGCCATCCTCGGGCTCGGGCGCACTGGCGGGCGCGTGGGTGATCGCGCGGGTGAGCGCGATGGTGGCGTCGCGATGCGCCATCGACCAGTGATAGGCGGCCATCTCCGCCGCCAGGAAGCGCGCCACCGCGTCCGGCTTGGCCGCCACCAGCGCGCCGGAGGTGAAATAGCAGCGATAGGGCGCGAGCGGGGTGACCTCCTCGGCGCGCGCGACCACGTGCAGGCCAAGCCCGATCGCGCGGGTTTCGTATTCGGACGGGGTGGCGGTGGCGGCGAGGACGCCGGTGGCGATCGCGTTGATCAGGTCCGAGGGCACGCCGGCGGCGACGAAGCGCACTTCGTTCGGCGCCACCCCCACGGTTGCGAGGGCGGCGCGCATGAAGATGTCGGGCGCGGAGCCAGGCGAGGAGATGCCCAGTGTCTTGCCGCGCAGATCGACGAGCGTGCCGACCGATGCGTTGGCGATCAGGCGGTAGGTCTGCCGGTTCCAGCCGCAGCCGACGATTTTCACATCCGCGCCGCGGCTGGCGGCCACCAGCGGGCTGGCCGGGCCGCCGATATAGCTGTCGAGTTCGCCGGCCAGCATGGCCTTGAGCAGCAGCGGGTCTCCCTTCAGCGCCAGCATGGTGATGTCGATGCCGAACGGCGCGCCGAAGCCGCCGCGCGAGGCCATGTACATCATCCCGGCATCGCCATTGGGCAGCACCGTGCCCTCGCGCCAGGCAATGGCATCCGCGGCCGCGGCCGCGCCCGTCCACAGGCTGGCCAGCAGCATGACCGATCGCCCCAAGCCCCCACGCATACGCGCCCCCATGCTGATCCGACGGTTCAGGCAAGTTTCGAGCCGGCATCCTGGTTGACCGTGCCCGGACATTCCAAGCACAATCGTATGACCAGTGGAAAATAGGTGGGGCGATCATGGAATTCGGCATCATGTCCAACGGCTTTCGGCCGCACACCTCCGCCGGCCAGACCTATGACGAGGACATCGCCGAGATCGTGCTGGCCGACCAGCTCGGTTTTCGCGACGCCTATATCAGCGAGCATCACGCCGAACCGCCGCATCTGGACCGGGTGGACACGATCCCCGTGCCGGAGCTGATGATGTGCAAGGCCGCCGCGCTGACCAGCCGCATCCGCATGGGCGCGGCGGTGAAGCTCGCGCATCTGCAACATCCGGTGGATGTCGCGGTGTCCGCCGCGGTGACCGACCATATGCTCGGCGGGCGCTTTATTTTCGGTTTTGGCACCGGCTTCGGCAATCCGTCCTTTTGCGAGGAACGCGGGCTGAGTTTCGACGACCGCCATGAGCGGCTGCGCGAATCCATCGCGTTCATCGAAAAATGCTGGAGCAGCCGCACCCCGTTCGACTGGGAGGGCAAGCATTGGCAGGGGCGCGGGGTGCTGATGCTGCCCAAGCCGGTCAATGCGCAGATGCCGATGGCGGTGGACACCGATACCGACGCGATGATCGAGCACGCCGCGCGCAATGGCTGGACGCTGCTGATCGCCTTTGTCGAGAATGCCGAACGCATTCGCCACAAGGTCGAGCTGTATGTCGCCGCCGGTCGCGCCGCCGGACAGCCGGACCCGATGCGCCGGATCGCGGTGGCGCGCGCGGTCTACATCGCCGATTCGAAGCAGCAGGCGATGGACGACATGCGCGAGGCGGTGGCGATCGAGGTGGGGGTGCAGGCGCAGCGCGGCTTTTTGAACATGATGCGCCAGCGCTATGGCATCGAAATCCGCGCCGACCACACCGCGATCGAGCAACTGGTCGAAGCCGGACTGTATATCGTCGGCACACCCGACGAGGTGGCGGCGCGGCTGATCGATTTCCATGCGGTGAGCGGCGGGTGGGGCACCTTCATGATCGTGTGCGGCAAGGCGTGGGCGGACCGTGCGCGGCGGGCGCGGTCGATGCGGTTGTTCATGGAGCAGGTGGCGCCGAGGCTGCGCGCGCTGGAACAGCCGGCGGTGGCCGCGCAATAGGGCGCGGGGCGGCGCGGCGGTTAAATGACTTCCGAAGAAACATCTACGTTTTTGAAAATTAAGATTATATCGAAACGTTGGATTTTTGTTTCCAATGCGTGGCAAAACAGTTCATTGTCATTGAATAATTTCCGGACGCGCAAAATGCCGTCGCGGTAAGGCCGGGCCTGCCCCCGCGCCGATCATGAGTGGAGCGGAGGGTTTGTTCATGCTCATCGGCCGCCGCCGGGCGATCGCCCGGTCGCTGCTCGCCGTGCCCGCGCTTGCGTTGCCCGGTCTTGCGTTGCCCGGTCTTGCCGCGTCGCCAGCCCGGGCCGATGGCGGGCAGCGGGTGCGCATCGGGGTGTTGCGCCTGTCCTCGTCCGGCGCGGTGTTCATCGCCAAGAGCCGCGGCTATTTCGCCGATGCCGGCCTTGATGCCGAACTGGTCTTTTTCGACGCCGCTCAGCCGATCGCGCTCGCCGCAGCGTCCGGCGACATCGATATCGGTGTGTCGGCCTTCACCACGGCCTTGTTCACGCTCGCCCGGCGCGGCGCGCTGTCGGTCATCGCCGGGCAGAGCCGCGAAGCGCCAGGCTATCCGCTGATCGGCTATCTCGCCTCCACCCATGCGCCGGCGGCGAGCAAATTCTATCGGCCGCAGGATTTCGTCGGCCACACGATCGGGATCACCCAGACCGGCTCGACATTTCAAGACAGCCTCGGGTTGCTGGCCGACAAATATCATTTTCCGCTGGATCAGGTGCGGCTGACGGCGCTGCAATCGCTGGCCAACGTAGCCGCGGCGGTCAGGAGCGGTACGGTTGACGGTGCGCTTCTGCCGGTCACCACCGCGAGGCCGCTGCTGGATTCGGGCGATGCCAGGCTGCTCGGCTGGGTGGGCGACATCACCCCATGGCAACTCGGCGCCGCGTTCGTCTCCGGCCGCGCGCGCGCCAACACCGGCATGATCACCCGCTTTCTCACCGCCTATCGCCGCGGGCTGCACGAGTATCATGACGTCCTGCTCGCCGCAGAGCAGGACGGGGTGGTGCCGGTGACCGCGCAGACGCAGCCGCTGCTGGCCATGATCGCCGAGGCCACCGGCCAGAGCATCGAGCAGGTTCGCATCGGCCTGCCCTATGTCGATCCCGATGGGCGGCTGGACCTCGCCGATGTCGCCAACCAGATCGCCTGGAACCAGAAGCAGGGCTTTCTTGATCGCGGCTTCGGCCTCGACCAGGTGATCGACCGGCGCTTCGTCACCTACTGACGGCCACCGCCAGCCGCGAAGCATGCCGCTTTGCCGGGGCTGTGCGCAAATCGCGGGCATTGCGTCGTGCCCAATCGTTAGGCAGCCGATCCGGCGCCATTTGCCACCCGATCATGGCGGCATGGCATGGAGCTTGCACCCTTCCGACCATCTCAGACACCACAGGAAGGGAACCGGAATGGCTTCGCTCAGAAAACTCCTCGCCGGCGCAACGTTTGCCGCCGGCGTCGCGGCCGCGGCACTTGCCCCGGTCGTTGCCCCGCGCACCGCTCTGGCCGCCGATGACACCATCAAGGTCGGCATTTTGCACTCGCTGTCGGGCACCATGGCAATCAGCGAGACCACGTTGAAAGACGTCATGCTGATGCTGATCGAGGATCAGAACAAAAAGGGCGGCCTGCTGGGCAAGAAACTCGAAGCCGTGGTGGTCGATCCGGCGTCGGACTGGCCGCTGTTCGCCGAAAAGGCGCGTGAGCTGATCTCGGTGGACAAGGTCGCCGCGGTGTTTGGCTGCTGGACCTCGGTGTCGCGCAAATCCGTGCTGCCGGTGTTCGAGGAGCTGAACTCCATCCTGTTCTACCCCGTGCAGTATGAGGGCGAGGAGAGCAGCAGGAACGTGTTCTATACCGGCGCCGCACCGAACCAGCAGGCGATCCCGGCGGTGGATTATCTGGCCAAGGAAGAAGGCGTGAAGCGCTGGGTTCTGGCCGGAACCGATTACGTTTATCCGCGCACCACCAACAAGATTCTGGAAGCCTATCTGAAATCCAAGGGCGTGAAGGATGAGGACATCCTGATCAACTACACCCCGTTCGGTCATTCCGACTGGCAGGGCATCGTTTCGCAGATCAAGAAGTTCGGCACCGCCGGCAAGAAAACCGCGGTTATCTCCACCATCAATGGTGACGCCAACGTGCCGTTCTACAAGGAGCTCGGCAACCAGGGCATCAAGGCGACCGACATTCCGGTCATCGCCTTCTCGGTCGGTGAGGAAGAACTGGCCGGCATGGACACCAAGCCGCTGCTCGGCCACCTGGCGGCGTGGAACTATTTCGAGAGCGTCAAGAGCCCGGCGAACAAGGCGTTCATCGACCGCTGGCACGCCTACACCAAGAATGCGAAGCGTACCACCAACGATCCGATGGAGGCACATGTCATCGGCTTCAACATGTGGATCAAGGCGGTTGAGAAGGCCGGGACAACCGACCCGTCGAAGGTGATCGATGCCATGATCGGCGTCGCGGTGCCCAATCTGTCCGGCGGCATCGCCACGATGATGCCCAATCACCACATCACCAAGCCGGTGCTGATCGGCGAGATCGAGAATAACGGCCAGTTCAACATCGTCTCGCAGACCCCCGGCACGATCGTCGCGCAGGAATGGTCGCCCTATCTCGAAGGCTCGCGCGATCTGATCGCGGATTGGCGTGCGCCGATGAGCTGCGGCAACTACAACGTGAAGCTCGGCAAGTGCGGCGGCGCCAGCAAATAGCGGCGCGCGACCAGGGCGGGGTGGCCAGCCGGCCGCCCCGTCGCTTTTTTTCCAAGCTGGAACTCATGATGTTGCGTGCCGCGCTCTTGCTGTTGCTTGTCCTGTTCGGCCCGCTCGCCGCCCGCGCCGAGGATGCGCCCGCCAATCCGGGCTGGTCACTGCTGTCGGGCAGCTACGACGATCTGCGCCACGGCGTCGAGGAACTGGCCACTTCGGGCGCACCCAATGTCGCCACCGCGCTGGACGCGCTGATGGCTGGTCAACTGGTTGTCGATGGGGACAGCCATCTTTTCATCCAGGCCGATGACGGCAGCCTCGTCGATGCGATCACCGGCGCGCCGGTGGGCGGGGATGCGGTCGATGCCGACACGCTGCGCCCGATCCGCGTCAACAACGCGGTGCGCCGTGCGATCGAGGCCGCGCTGGGAAATCTGCGTCTGTTCTCGACCGACCCCGCCATTCGCCGCGCGGCTGCCGACGCCGTGTTCAAGGCGCGCGATGCCGCCGCCCTGCCCGCGCTCGACCGTGCCATCGCGCAGGAAAAAGACAGCTCCATCCGCACTGCTTTGCAACAGGCGCGTGCTGCGGCGATCCTCGCCGGCAATGCGCCGGAGGCCGACCGTCTCGCGGCCGTGGCCACCATCGCCGCACGCGGCGACATCGATGCGCGCTCGGTTCTCGCAAGCCTTGGCGACCAGCCGGCCACGGTTGCCACCGCCGCGGCGACCGCGCTGACATCGCTGGATCGCATCGCCCAACTGTGGGGCGTTCTGCAATCGGTCTATTATGGCGTCAGCCTCGGATCGGTTCTGCTGCTCGCCGCAGCCGGGCTTGCCATCACCTTCGGCGTGATGGGCGTGATCAACATGGCGCATGGCGAAATGGTGATGCTCGGCGCCTACACCACCTATGTCGTGCAGCAATTTTTCCGCGACCACGCCCCTGCCCTGTTCGGCCTCAGCCTGCCGATCGCGGTGCCGCTTGCCTTCATCGTCGCCGGCGCGGTTGGCATCGCGATCGAGCGTGGGCTGATCCGGTTTCTGTATGGCAGGCCGCTTGAAACATTGCTGGCGACCTGGGGATTGTCGCTGATCCTGCAACAGTTTGTGCGCACGATCTTCGGCCCGTCCAACCGCGAGGTCGGCACGCCGGATTGGATGAGCGGCGCGTTCCAGCTTGGCGGACTGACCATCACCTGGAACCGTCTGATCATCATTCTGTTCGCCATCGTGGTGCTGGCGGCGCTGATGGCGGTGCTGCGTTTCACCGCACTTGGGTTGCAGATGCGCGCGGTGACGCAGAACCGGCGGATGGCGGCATCGATGGGCATTCGCACGCCATGGATCGACGCACTCACCTTCGGCCTGGGCTCCGGTGTGGCCGGCATTGCCGGTGTCGCGCTCAGCCAGATCGACAATGTCAGCCCCAATCTTGGCCAGGGCTACATCATCGACAGCTTCATGGTGGTGGTGTTCGGTGGTGTCGGTAATCTGTGGGGCACCGTGCTCGGCGCGCTGACGCTTGGCGTGGTCAACAAATTTCTTGAACCGATCGCCGGTGCGGTGCTCGGCAAGATCGCGGTTCTGGTGCTGCTGATCCTGTTCATCCAGCGCCGCCCCCGCGGCATGTTTCCGCTGCGTGGCCGCGCGGTGGAATCATGATGACGCGCGGCGCCACGCGGGTTGCCTACGCGCTGATCATCGGCATCGCGGTGCTGATCGCGGGGCTCAATCTTGCGCTGCCAGAGACATCAGCGTTGCATCCGTCCACCTTCGTCATGTCGTTGACGGGCAAATATCTCAGCTACGCGATCCTCGCCTTGTCGGTTGATCTGGTCTGGGGGTTCGCCGGCATCCTCAGCCTCGGCCACGCCGCGTTTTTCGCGCTCGGCGGATACGCCATGGGCATGTATCTGATGCGCCAGATCGGCGGTCGCGGGGTGTATGGCAACGCGGTGCTGCCCGACTTCATGGTGTTCCTGAACTACAAATCCCTGCCCTGGTACTGGCACGGATTCGACATGGGCGGCTTTGCGATCCTGATGGCGATCCTGGTGCCGGGGCTGATCGCGCTGATTTTCGGCTGGCTCACCTTCCGCAGCCGGGTCAGCGGCGTGTATCTGTCGATCATCACCCAGGCACTGACCTATGCGTTGCTGCTCGCATTTTTTCGCAACGACATGGGCTTCGGCGGCAATAATGGCCTGACCGATTTCAAGGACATGTTCGGACTGAAGCTGCAATCCGATGCGGTTCGCGCGGGGCTGCTGGTTGCCACCGCGATTATCCTTTGCCTGCAACTCGCACTTGCGCAATTCGTGGTCCGCTCGCGCTTCGGCAAGGTGTTGATCGCGGTGCGCGACACCGAGAGTCGTACGCGCTTTCTTGGCTACCGCCCGGAATCCTACAAGCTCGTGGTCTGGGTGCTGTCGGCGATGATGGCGGGCATCGGCGGCGCGCTGTATGTGCCGCAGGTCGGTATCATCAACCCTGGCGAGTTCGCGCCTGGAAACTCCATCGAGGCGGTGATCTGGGTTGCCGTCGGCGGTCGCGGCACACTCATCGGCCCGATCATCGGCGCGGTCATCGTCAATCTGGGCAAGACCTGGTTCACCGCGATCCTTCCGGAATACTGGCTCTATGCGCTTGGCGCGTTGTTCGTTCTGGTCACCATCTTTTTGCCCAATGGCATTCTGGGACTGTTGCGCGCGCGTCGTTCCGGCAAGGCTGAAGCGCGCGCGGTGGCGCCATGACCGAGGACACGGCGAGCCTGCTGTATCTTGACGGCATCTGCGTCAGCTTCGACGGGTTCAAGGCGCTCAATAACCTGTCGTTGCTGCTGGCACCTGGTGAAATGCGCGCGGTGATCGGCCCGAACGGGGCCGGCAAGACCACGATGATGGACGTGATCACCGGCAAGACCCGCCCCGACGAGGGCCGCGCGATTTTTGGGGAGGCCACCGACCTCACCAAGCTCGACGAACCCTCGATCGCCGCACTGGGCATCGGCCGCAAATTCCAAAAGCCGACAGTGTTCGAGCCACACACGGTGCGCGACAATCTGCTGCTGGCGCTCGCCTCCGACCGGCGGGCGCGCTTCACCATGTTCGCCCGCGAGACCAGCGAAGAAGCAGACAGGATCGCGGAAATTCTGACCACCATCCGGCTCGTCGAGCAATCGGCCCGGCGGGCGGGCGACCTGTCGCACGGTCAGAAACAATGGCTGGAGATCGGCATGCTGATCGCGCAGGACCCGGCATTGCTGCTGGTGGATGAACCGGTGGCCGGCATGACCGATGCCGAAACCGAGCAAACCGCCGAACTGCTGCGCGAGATCAACCGCACCCGCGCGGTCGTGGTGGTGGAGCATGACATGGATTTCGTTCGCGCGCTTGGCGTGAAGGTCACGGTGCTGCATGAAGGGTCGGTGCTGTCCGAAGGCAGCCTCGACCATGTCAGCAACGATCCGCGCGTCATCGAAGTCTATCTGGGCCGCTGATCCATGCTCCAACTCGACCAGATCGATCTGTATTACGGCGCGGCGATCGCGCTGCGTTCGGTCAGCCTCACCGCCAGGGTCGGCGAGGTCACCTGTTTGCTCGGGCGCAATGGCGTGGGCAAGACCAGCCTGCTGCGCGCGGTCACCGGCACGCATCCGGTGCGCGCCGGGCGCATCAGTTGGGAAGGCGCCGACATCACCCGGCTGCCGGCGTTCGAGCGCGCGCGCCGCGGCATCGCCTGTGTGCCGCAGGGACGCGACATTTTCCCGCTGCTCAGCGTGCGCGAAAATCTGGAGACCGGATTCGCTGTTCTGCCGCGCCGCGAACGCCGCGTTCCCGACGAGATTTTCGAGTTGTTTCCCGTGCTGAAATCCATGCTGTCGCGCCGCGGCGGCGATCTTTCCGGTGGCCAGCAGCAGCAGCTCGCAATCGGGCGCGCGCTGGTCATGCGGCCTCGCCTGCTGGTGTTGGACGAGCCGACGGAGGGCATCCAGCCGTCGATCATCAAGGATATCGGCCGCGTCATCACGCTGTTGCGCGGCCGCGGCACGATGGCGATTTTGCTCGTGGAACAATATTTCGACTTTGCCCATGAACTGGCGCAACATATCGCGGTGATGGATCGCGGCAGCATCGTCCTTGACGGACCCACCGAACAGCTCGACGCGCAGGATGTCAGACGGCGCCTGTCTGTCTGATCGCGTGCCCCTGCAACGCGCGCGCGGCGTGCTCACGCTTGGCGTCGCCAGGCGCGAGGGTGGCGGCACCGCGCTCGCCCGCCTGCGCCAGGAGGGGTGCCTCAAGGCGCGTCTGCCCGCCATCGAGCGTGGCGCGGATCTC
>DAHWBL010000264.1 GCA_027323595.1 Acetobacteraceae bacterium
TGAGGGGTCGGCACGGTTGACCCCGCCGGCGGGCACGCGCATCCTTCGCGCCGAGCAAACCGGGGCGGCCTGAAACAGCCCCCGAGCCAGGGCGGGGAACATCATGCACGGCCAGATCGAAGGCGGCGCGGCGCCCGGCGAAGCGGCGATGATCGGCAAAATTTCGCGCCGGTTGCTGTGGTTTCTTTTTCTGCTCTATATGTTTTCATTCCTTGACCGGATCAATATCGGCTTCGCCGCGCTATCGATGAACCGATCGCTGGGGCTGAGCGCGACCGCGTTCGGGCTGGCCAGCACGGTGTTCTACGTGGGTTATGTCGCCTGCGAGATACCGTCGAACCTGCTGCTGGTGCGCTATGGCGCGCGGCGGTGGCTGGCGCGGATCATGGTCACCTGGGGGATCATCTCGGCGGGCACCATGCTGGTGGATGGCGCGCGTGAGCTCTACATCGCGCGCTTTCTGCTGGGCATCGCCGAGGCGGGGTTCGCGCCGGGCGTGCTGCTGTATCTCACCACCTGGTTTCCGCCGGCGCATCGCGGCCGGGCGAACGGGCTGTTGATGGTGGCGCAGCCGGTGGCGATGGCGCTCGGCGCGTCGGTCTCGGGGCTGATTTTGCAGATGGATGGCATTTGGGGTCTGCAAGGCTGGCGCTGGCTTTTTCTGATCGAGGGTCTGCCGTCGGTGGTGCTGGGCTTTGTCACCTGGTTCTACCTCACCGACCGTCCGGGGATGGCGCGGTGGCTGAGCGGCCGCGAAAAGACCCTGCTCGCCGAGCGGCTGGACGAAGAGGCGGCGGCGCGCCCCACGCTTGCCGGCGGGGCCTGGCGCACAATTTTGCAGCGCGACGTGCTGTTGCTGTGTGTCGCCTATTTCTGTCTGGTGAACTCGCTGAACGCGATTTCCACCTGGCTGCCGCAGATCGTGCGCCAGGTGCTGGCGGCGCGGTCGCTCGCCTATGTCGGCTTCGTGTCGGCGTTGCCCGCGGCGGTGGCGGCGGTGGTGATGCTGCTGTGGGGGTTCAGCTCGGACCGGCATAACGAGCGCGGCTGGCACACGGTGGCGGCACTCGCGCTGACCGCGATCGGCTGGGTGCTGGTGATCATCGCACCCCTGCCGGAACTGCGGTTGTTCGGACTGGTGTGCGCGACCTCGGGCGCGTTCTCGGCGATGGTGGTGTTCTGGCCCCTGCCGCCGCGCATCCTGTTTGGCACCGCGCGCGCGGTGGGGCTTGCGCTGATCAGCTCGGTGGGGCTGATGGGATCGGCGGTGAGCCCCGCGGTGATCGGATTTTTGCGTGATCTGACCGGCGGATTCACCGCGGGCCTGCTTTATATCACCGCGTTGCTGGTGGTCTCGATGGTGCTCGTCATCATCGTCAATAGCGGGCGGGGCGGACCCGCGCGGGTGAAGGCGACGAGCGATGCGGGACTTGCATGAATAATCACGGAGGATGATGGTGGCGGAATATCTTGTGTGTGGTGTCGATGACATTCCCGAGCCGGGGCACCGTGTGGTGCAGTGCGGCGAGGCCGAGATCGGGGTTTTTCGTTTCGGTGGCGAATTTCATGCGTGGCACAATAGCTGCGCGCACCGCCAGGGGCCGGTCTGTCAGGGGCGGCTGTATCATCGCGTGGTGGAGCCGCTGGCCAATGACGGCACGGTGCGCATGCTGGCGCACGACCCCGAGCGGCTGCACATCGTCTGCCCGTGGCATGGCTATGAATTCGATGTCGTCACCGGGCAGAGCCCGGGCGATGGCTCGCTGAAATTGCGGCGGGTGGAATTGCGTGTCCAGGACGGCGAGATCTATGCCGTCCTGTGAGCCTGGCTTGCGCAACGACCCTGGCGGCTGGGCCGATGAGGTTTCCACCGAGCTGCTCGCGTTGTCGCGTAGGCTGGTCGAGACCAACGAGGCGGCGCTGATTTCGGATGTCGCGGTGGCGCGGCTGATGACCGCGGCGATCCGGCTGTATGTCGCCAAATCCGATGGCGAGGAAAGAACCTTTCGCCCGATCGCGGGCAGGCGGGACGAGGAGCTGACCGCCACGGAACTGTTGTCGGCGGTGTCGGAGCTGCTGCGCGCGCTGAAGCTCGGGCCGATGGAGCTGGCGCTGTGGTATCGGCGGCGGCCGGACGAGGAATGAGCGGAACAATGGCGAGGGACATGGCATCATGAACGACAAGATGTTTGAAAAAGCCAACGAATTGTCGGTGCAGCAGGTCGATGTGTACACCGACACGCGCGACCTGCTCGCGCATGCGCGGGTGAATGCGCGCCGCCGTGGCTTCCAGGACTGGTTCATCTGCGACGTTGATGCGCACCATGTGGAGACCGTGCATTGGCACGAGATCATCGAATATATCGAGGATCCGGTGATCCGCGAGCAGGCGCTGATGTACCAGAAGGAGCGCATCGGCGCGCCGCCTTATGGGCTGAATGGCGATCTTGGCTTGCGCTATCAGGATGTTGGCGGACGTATTCCGCACCAGTCCGGCCAGCGCGAAAAGACCGAGCCGGGCGTGCATCGCGACGTGACGCTGACGCGCCGGGCGATGGAATCGCTTGGTGTGGACGTGATGGTGGTGTTTCCAACCCCGATGCTGTTCCTGGGGCTGCACCCGCAGCCCGAGATGGAGGTGTGGCTTGGTCGCGCCTACAACCGCTGGCTGATCGAGCGCATCCTGTCCGCCGATGACCGCATCAAGACGATGATCTATCTGCCGTTCAATTCGCCTGACGAGGCGGTGCGGATGGTTGAGGAATTCGGCGATGCGCCCGGCGTGATCGGGTTTTGCATCACCAGCACGCGGCACAAGGCGGTGCATCACAATGACTATATGAAGCTGTATGCGATGATCGAGGAACGCGGCAAGCCGCTGTCGTTTCATGCAGGATATCACTGGCAGGATCCATCGCTTGCCACCGTCAACCGCTTCCTGGGCATGCATGCGCTGGGCTTTGCCTGGTGCAACATCGTGCACATGACCAACTGGGTGCTGAACGGCATACCTGAGCGGTTTCCGAAGCTGAAAAGCATCTGGATCGAAAGTGGCCTCGCCTGGGTGCCGTTTTTGATGCAGCGGCTGGATGATCAGTATCTGATGCGCAGCTCCGAGGCGCCGCATCTGAAGCGGCTGCCCAGCGAATATATGCGCGAGCATTGCTGGTACACCACCCAGCCGATGGAGACGCACAACAAGAAGGCGTTGGCCAACACGCTGGAGATGATCAACGCGGAGACCCAACTGCTGTATGCGTCGGACTGGCCCCATTTCGATTTCGATCTGCCGCAGGAAATCTCCGACCTGCCGTTCCTGTCCGAGCAGGCCAAGCGCAATATCCTCGGGCTCAACGCGGCGCGCATCTTCGGGTTGGACACCACGCTGCGCAAAAGCCTGTAGCGGGTTACGCGCGGGCGATCATCGCCCAGACGCGCGGCGGGGACAGCGGCAGGTGGTTTGGCGCGGCATGATGCGCGCGCAGGGCGTCGGCGACCGCGTTGGCCACCAGCGCGCCCACCGGGATGATGCCGCCCTCGCCCGCGCCCTTCGCGCCGAGCGGGTTGGTGGGGGATGGATG
>DAHWBL010000271.1 GCA_027323595.1 Acetobacteraceae bacterium
CAGATCCCCGCCGTCGCCGTCAGCGCCCCGGCAAACCCGGCCACCCGCCAGCCCACCAGCGTCGTCACCAGCATGTTCGTCCCCGGTGCCGCCTGCGCCAGCGCGAACAACGCGGCGAATTCCGCCGGCGTCATCCAGTGATGCACCTCGGTCACCTGCCGCTGCATCTCCGGCAGCACCGGCGCGATCCCGCCGATCGCCAGAAACGACAATTGCACCATGATCTCGGCCAGCGACAGCACCTCATGCCAATGCACGCTCATCGCCGCCGCGCCTCGCCGGCCCGCCCGGCGAGCCACACCAGCGCCACCCCGGTCGGCGCCAGCACCAGCAGCGCCGGCACCAGCGGCACATGAAACCCCGTCACCGCGACGAACCCCACCGCCGCGACGCCGATCCCCAGCCAGTTGCCGCGCAACGGCGACACCACCTTGATCGCCATCACCATGATCAGCCCGGATGCCGCCGCCGACAGCCCGGCAAACGCATGCTGAACCCACACGACATCCTCGAACCGGTCATAGATCGTCGCCAGCACCAGCACGATCGCGAACGGTGCGGCCATCAGCCCCATGAAACACGCCACCGCCCCGGCCAGCCCGCGATAGCGCGCGCCGAGTGCCACCGACATGTTGACGATGTTGGGACCGGGCAAAAACTGGCACAGCGCCAGCAGATCGGTGAACTCCGCCGGACTCAGCCACCGCCGCTGGTCCACCACCATCCGCCGCGCCCACGGCAGCACCCCGCCGAAGCCATACATCCCGATCGAGAAAAACCCGACGAACAGCTCCCGCAGGCTCGGCGGCGCGATCGCCTCGGCCACCCCCTCGCCCGCCTCGATTCCGACATCGGCCATGTCAGGCCAATAGCCGAGCCGCGCCGCCGCGCCAATGCGCCGGCCGCATAATTACGCGCTCAGCCGCCCGCCGGATCATCCGTCAACGCGGCACGCAACGCCTCGATCAGCTCGTCGGGCGCACGCGCCGCCAGCACCCCAGCCAGCCGCCGCAACCGCGCCCGCTCGGCATGCAACTGGTCCAGCAACGGCAGCACCAGCTCCAGCGCGGAATCCTCGATCAACAACTCATCGCGCAGCTCCGCGATCAGCCGGATGCGCGCCAAATCCACCGGGCGAAACCGCTCCCCGCCAGGCGGACAAACCCAGCGCCGCTCGATCCAGACGGTGAGCATCTCCGCCGACACCCCACCGACGCACCGACAGGCCGCCGCGATTCCGATCACCACCGGCACGCCCGCGTCCGCCCCGCTCATGTCGCCTCTCCGCCCAGCCCCGCGCGCGGGTCGAACGCCGGCCCCGGATTGGCGCGCAGGAACTCCGCCAGCGCCGGATCGGCCGGCCCCAGCATCAGCTTCAGCGTGACGATCAGATCGCCCGCCGGCTTGCCGCCGTGCGCCGGCACCCCGCGCCCGCGCAGCCGCATCCGCCGCCCGTTCTCCGCGCCGGCCGGCACCGACAGCGCCACCGCCCCGCTCGGCGTCGGCACCGTCACCTTGCCGCCCAGCACCGCCTCGCGCAGGCTCACCGGCAGCTCCAGCAGAATATCGCCGCCCTCGCGCCGAAACAGCGGATGCGGATAGACCTGCACGCTGATCAGCGCATCGCCCGCCGGCCCGCCCTCCGCGCCCGGTCCGCCGCGCCCGCGCAGCCGCAGCGTCTGCCCGTCATCGATCCCGGCCGGGATCACCACCTCCAGCGTGCCGCCGTCGGGCAGGGTGATGGTCTGGCGCGCGCCGTTCACCGCATCGAGCAGCCCGATCGCCAGACTGTAGCGCCGATCCGCCCCCCGCCGCGGCCCCGCCGGCCGGCGCTGGCCGAACATCTCGCCCAATATGTCGCCCAGATCGACATCCTCGCCGCCCTGCCAACCAGGCGGCGGCCGCCCCCCGCCCGCACCGGCATAATCGCGCGCCCCGGCGGAGCCGGCATAATCCCGATAATACTGCCGCTCCGGCCGCTCCTGCCCGGCGGCGTCGATCTCGCCCCGATCAAAGCGCGCCCGCTTGTCGGTGTCCGACAACAGCTCATTGGCCGCCGATATCGCCTTGAACCGCTCCTCGGCCGCCTTGTCGCCGGGATTGAGGTCGGGATGGTGCTTCTTGGCGAGCTTGCGATAGGCCGCGCGGATCTGCGCCTCGGTCGCGGTCTTCTCGACGCCCAGAAGCTTGTAGGGATCCTCCGCCATGATCAGACCAGCCTGCCCCGCAGCCCACGCAGCCGCATCCCCAGCGCGATCATGCTCGCCCCGAAGAACAGCGCATAGCCGCCGATCCACCAGGTCAGCACCACCGCCCCGGCCACCGGCCAGGCGAACAGCGCCAGCCCCCACACCACGCTGACCACCCCGCCGAGCCCCATCAGCACCCGATGCGCGCCGCCCAGCCGCAGCGCCGCCCACAGCAGCACCGCGCCGCTGACGACCGCCCAGGCACCGGCCAGCACGATGAAGGCGAACACCGTCAGGATCGGCATCGCGAACGCGACAGCCCCGGCCAGCAGATCGACCACCCCCTCGACGATCAGCCCGCCCCAACGCTCATGCCGCGCCATCGCGCGCACCCCCGCCCCGATCGCGAACACCCCATCGACGAACATGTAGGCCCCGAACAGCAGCACCAGGGAGGCCAGCGTCACCCCCGGCCAGGCGAAGGCGACGATCCCGAACAGGATCGTCAGCACCCCGCGCACCACCAGCATCCACCAGTTGCGCGCCAGCGCGCCGGCATGACCCAGACCATGATGCCCCCCGCCGGTCGAAGAAAAGCTGCCCGACATGATGATCTCCTGTTTCAATTATTCGTCAGATGGGTCGGCCAACGTCACGAATCCATAGCCGCGCCTACGTCACGCTCAACAACCCCGCCCACGCGCCCGAACAACAGCTCGCCAGCGTGCCCGACAAAATCGTGCGCAACCCCAGCCGCGCCAGCTCCGCCCGCCGCCGCGGCACCATCGCGCCGATGCCGCCCAGCATGATGCCCAGCGAGCCGAAATTGGCAAAGCCGCAAAGCGCATAGGCCATGATCACCGACGCCGCCGGCGACAGGCTGCCCGGCGGCAGCCTCGCGAGGTCCAGATACGCGACGAACTCGTTCAGCACCGTCTTGGTGCCCATCAGCCCCGCCGCCACGCCGCTCTGCTCCCACGGCACCCCCATCAGCCACACCAGCGGCCGAAACACCCAGGCGGCCAGCATCTGCAATGTCACCGGCACGCCATCCACCAGCGGCAGCAGCCCCAGCACCATGTTGATCGCGCTCACCGCGGCGATCGTGCAGATCAGCACCGCCACGATCGCCGCCACCACCGGCACCCCGTCCAGCGTGCCCTTGACGAACGCATCGAGCGTGGAAGCCGGCGCATCCTCGATCACCAGCTCCCCGGCCGCACCGTCGCCGGCGCCAAACGGCACCATCATCGCCGCGATCGCCAGCGCCGCCGGCGTGCTCAGCACCGAGGCGACCAGGATGGTGCCCAGCGCATCGGGCACCACATGCGCCAGGAACCCGGCATAGATCACCATCACCGTGCCCGCGACCCCGGCCATCCCGCATGACATCAGCGCGAACAGCTCGCCGCGCTGCATGCCCGCCAGATACGGGCGGATCAGCAGCGGGCTCTCCACCTGGCCCAGCAGCACATGGCTCGCCGCCCCCAGCGCCAGCGCGCCATCGATCCCCAGCACCCGGCGCAGCAGCCAGGCGAACGCCCCCATCACCCGCTGCAGCACCCCCCAGTGGAACAGCACCGCCGAGGCGGCCGAGATGATGACCACCAGCGGCAGCGCGCGAAACGCCAGAATGTAGGCACCACCGGGGAATTTCTCATCGAACGGCAGCACCCCCCCGCCCAGATAGCCGAACACGAAGCCGCTGCCCGCGTCGGACGCGCGCTGCAACGCCGCCGCCGCCGCATCGAGCGGGCCGAGCAGCACCCGCGCGCCCGGCAGCCGGATCAGCAGCAATGCCAGCAGCGCCTGCAACCCCATGCCCCCCAGCACCGTGCGCCAGGCGATCCGCGCCCGATCCTCGCTCAACGCGAAGCCGATCAGCAGGCACAGCATGATCGCCAGAAATCCGCGCACCAGCGCCTCCCGATTCGCCAACCCCATGCATAGCACGCACCATGCCGCCACCAGCGGCGGGGCAGCGGCAACAGGGCTGGACCCGCCGCCCGGAGTGCCTAGACTGCGCCATCGAACCGGCGATCCCCGCCCGCACAGGAGCAACGCCCCCCGCATGGCCGACCCCGACTGGGAAATCCCGCCCGACGAGCACCCCGAACCCGGCGACCACGAATATGATCTCGATCGCGCCCTCGCGGCCGTCGTCGGGCTCAAGGCGCGGGTGCCCGACGACGCCTTCACCGCCGCCATCCTGGGCACCGAGCGCATCGGCAGCGGCGTGGTGATCGACGCGAGCGGGCTGGTGCTGACGATCGGCTATCTGATCACCGAGGCCGACAGCATCTGGCTCACCGCCAATGACGGCCGCGCGGTCCCCGGCGACGCGCTCGCCTATGACCACGCCACCGGCTTCGGCCTGGTGCAGCCGCTCGGCCGGCTCGGCCTGCCGCATCTCACCCTCGCCCAGCCGCATGAGGGGCGCATCGGCGACGAGGCAATCGCGGCGGCCGGCGGCGGGCGCACCAAGGCGCGGCGCACCTCCATCATCGCGCGCGAGGAATTCGCCGGCTACTGGGAATATCTGCTCGACGAGGCCCTGTTCACCGCGCCGGCGCATCCGCTATGGAGCGGTGCCGCGCTGATCAGCAGCACCGGCACGCTGCTTGGCATCGGCTCGCTGATCCTTCAGCGCGACAGCGGCCGCAACAAGCTCGATCTCAACATGTTCGTGCCAGGCTGGCATCTGCGCCCGATCCTGTCGGACCTCACCCGCTTCGGCCGGGTGGACCGTCCCGCCCGCCCCTGGATCGGCATCACCGCGGTCGAAAGCGCGGATGCGATCTTCGTCGGCGGCATCAGCGAATCCGGCCCCGCCGACGATGCCGGCATCCAGCCCGGCGACCGTATCGTCGCGGTCGGCGACACCGAGATCGAGGACCTGCCGGGCCTGTGGCGCAGCATCTGGCAACAGGGGCCGGCCGGCACGCCGATCCCGCTGACGCTGGCGCGCAAGTCACGCACCTATTCGGTCACCGTCGCCTCGGCGGACCGCACCGCGCGCTTCACCACGCCAAAACTGCACTGAACCGAAACGCCAAGGGGGAAACCATGCTCAACGGCCAGAAAATCATCACCATCGAGGAACATTACTGGGACCGCGATCTGTCGGCACGCTACCAGGGCGTGGAAAGCTTCCGCGACGCCGAGATCAACAAGCGCCTGTTCGACCTTGGTGAACTGCGGCTGCGCGAAATGGACGAATCCGGCATCGATCTGCAGATCATCAGCCACGGCGCGCCCTCCACCCAGAAGCTGCCGGCCGACATCGCCGCCGAAGTGGCGCGTGGCGTCAACGACCGTCTTGCCGCCGCCATCGCGCTGCACCCCACCCGCTTCCGCGGCTTCGCCGCCCTGCCCACCCCCGCGCCCGAGGCCGCGGCGGACGAGCTGGAGCGCTGCGTGCGCGAGCACGGCTTCGTCGGCGCCATGATCCATGGCCTGACCAACGAGAAATTCCTCGACGACAAGATGTTCCGCCCCATCTTCGCCCGCGCCGCCGCGCTGGACGTGCCGATCTATCTGCACCCCGCGGTGCCGCATCCCGCCGTGATGGACGCCTACTACAAGGACTATATGCAGGATTTCCCGATGGTGATCCGCGCCGCCTGGGGGTTCACGGTCGAAACCGCCACCATGGCGATCCGGCTGATCCTGTCTGGCATCTTCGACGAACACCCGAACCTCAGGATCGTCATCGGCCACATGGGCGAGACCCTGCCGTTCCTGCTGTGGCGCATCAACCAGGCATTGTCGCGCCCGGGCAACAAATCCAACAGCTTCCGCGATATCTTCTGCAAGCATTTCTGGATCACCACCTCGGGCAATTTCTCCAACCCCGCGCTGATCTGCTCGATGATGGAACTCGGCATCGACCGCATCCTCTTCGCCATCGACTGGCCGTTCGTGCCCAACCCGCCCGGCGTGGAATGGATCAAGGGCACGCCGATCTGCGCGGAGGACCGCGCCAAGGTGCTGCACGGCAACGCCGAGCGGCTGTTTCGGCTGTAATCGCACACAGGCGCGGCCCGCACGATGCGGGCCGCGCGATCGCGCCACATCGACGCTGGCTCCAGACATTTCCGGACATGCCGGCGATGTTGCGACGCCGGTCCGACGCGGCTAATGGGCACTGCCAACCGCATCACCTCACACGCACATCTTCGGTCACACAATGAACCCGCCGGCTGCCGTATCTGTCTCTCCTCGCGCCGGCACCTGCAAAATCTGCGCGGGGCGCACGCGCCCGTTCGCCGACATCCAGGCCAATCGCACCTGCGAGGACGAAAAGCGCCCGGTATTCGAACCCTCCCCGCGCCTGATCGCCTATCGACGCTGCACCGCCTGCGGCCTCATCGCCACCACCGACTTCGATCGCCTGACCGACGCCGAACTCGCCGCTGAAATCTACAATGCGGACTATGTCCGCGCCGATCCGGACTTCGCCGGCCGCCGACCGTTCTACAAGGCCGCGCAATACGGCCCATTGCTGCACCGCCTGCCGATCAGCATCCGTGGCCTCGATTACGGCGGCGGCAACGGCATGTTCGCCCGGCTGATGGGCGAACATGGCGTGCATTTCGACAGCTACGACCCCTATCTCGGCGACACCACCGCGCCGACGGGACAGTATGACATCATCACCGCCTTCGAGGTGATCGAGCATAGCCGCACACCCATGCAAACCCTCGCCGATATCCTTGCACACCTCAAACCGGACGGCGTGCTGCTGTTCGCCACCTCCATCCAGCCGCGCGGGGTCACCCCGGACTGGGCCTATATCGCGCCGCGCAACGGCCATGTCAGCCTGCACAGCGCAGCGTCATTGCGAAAAATGGCAAAGGCCGCCGGCACCCGCCTGCTGTCGCTCAGCGACCATGTGCACATCATCTTTCGCCCCCAGCACCCCGCCACCGCCGCGGCCCTGATGCATGCCTGGCCGCTCGACGATGTGCTCTACAACGCATCGATGCGCGGCCCCGCCCATCTCCTCCGCGTCATCCTCGTTCTGCGCGCGCTCGGAGCCGAACGCAGCCCCGGCCTGCCGCGACACATGCTGCGCTCGCTGCTGCACATCGGCGCCTGATACATTCAGCGCCGCACGAACAGCACCAGCCCGCGGATCGGCGTCGGTCGCTCGTCGTAGCGCGCGCGCACCAGGGCCATCGCGCGCGGCGTCAGGATCGTCTCGCCGAGGTTGCTGTCCCACAAGATGGTGCCGAAATAGCCGCGCGCCAAAAGATCCAGAAACGGCTGCTCGCTCTTGAAACCAAGCAACACGCCCTGCACGAAGTTGAACTGCTCCACCTCGTAGGTCTTGCCGGCCCAGTAACAATAGACCTGCTGCTCGCACACCGCCGGCCCCGGCACCGCGCGGATCGCCTCGACCACCCGCGCCACCTCGGCCGCGCGGGCACGCTGGAAATTGATCCAGTCCGGCTCCAGCAACATCTCCTTCGCCGGCGCCAGCTCCGGAGTGAACAGTGCCGCGACCGCAAGTGCGGCCACCGCCCAGACGCGCAGGCGAGGCATCTCGCGCAGCCGCGCCACCAGATGCCCGGCGAGCAGGCTCGCCGCCAGCAACGCCTCGATCAGCGCGTTGATGCCAACCCCGGCACCGCCCCATTGCAGCAGCGCCAGCGTCACCGCGAGACCCAACAGCAACACCAACCCCAC
>DAHWBL010000286.1 GCA_027323595.1 Acetobacteraceae bacterium
CCCCCATCGGCCCGGCGGCGACAAGCTGGTGGCGGACGATCTCGGCGGGGGTGGCGCGCGCGAGCATGGCCAGCCGCGCCAGGCTGTCGGGGGCGTGGCGACGCAGCCGCCGCGCCGCGGGATCAAGGATGCGCCCGCCGGCGAGGGTCATCGGCGGGGAGGCGCGGCGCAGGATGAAATGTTCGCGCGCGGGCACCGCCACCGGCACCGCGCAATCGAGCTGCGCCAGAACTTCCTCGTCTGGCGCTGCCTCGTCGCGATCGAGCAGGCGCAGGCGCGCGGCGACCTCCTCGGTGCCGAACAGCAGGACAAGCCGCGCGCCGGTGCGCAGCGGTGGCGCGGCGGGCACCACGCGCAGCACCACGCTGAGCCAGGCCGACGCGGTGAGCTGTCCGCAGGCGGCGAGCGCGGCGCCGCGCCGGATCGCGGTGGGCGCGATGTCGCGCAGATTGGCGGCGACGCGTTGGCCGGGCCGTGCGACCGACACCGGCTCGCCATGCACCTGCAACCCGCGCAGGCGAACACGCTGGCCTGACGGGGCGATCTCGATGTCGTCGCTGACCGCGAGCGGCCCGCCGCGCAGCGTGCCGGTAACCACCGTGCCGTGGCCGGCGATGCTGAACACCCGATCGACCGGCAGGAACGCCACGCCGTCCGGCGGTGCCTGCGCGGCGGGCGCAAGGGTGGTGGCGAGCGCCTCGCGCAGCCGGTCGATGCCCGCGCCGGTGCGCACCGAGACGGCGCAGAGCGCGCGCACCGCAAGCCCCGCCTGGCGCGTCTGTGCGGCGGCCGCGCCGGCCACCGATTCCACCTGCGCCTGGGAGGCGAGATCGGTCTTGCTGACGACGACGATGGCGTGGCCGATGCCCAGCAGGCCGGCGATGTCGAGATGCTCGATGGTCTGCGGCATCACGCCTTCATTTGCCGCCACCACCAGGATCACCGTGTCGATGCCGGTGGCGCCGGAGATCATGGTGCGAACGAAACGTTCATGGCCGGGCATGTCGATGAGATCGAGATCGACGCCGGGCAGCGACAGATGGGTGAAGCCGAGCGCGATGGAGATGCCGCGCCGTCGCTCCTCGGCCAGACGGTCGGTGCGCATGCCGGTCAGCGCGTGCACCAGCGCGGATTTGCCATGATCGACATGGCCGATCACGCCGATCACATGGCGCATGGGCCGACCGCCTCGCGCACCGCGGCGACAAGCTCGGCGAGGTCGCTGTCGTCGATGGTGAGCATGTCCAGCAGCAGCCGTGCGTCGGCGATGCGCCCGACCACCGCGGGGCGATGGGCGCGCAGCCGCGCGGCGAGCTGTTCGGGCGAGATGCCAGGCTGGTTCAGCGACACGGCGAAACTCGCGATGCCCTCGCCAGGCAGCGCGCCGCCGCCGGCAAAGCCGATGCTGGCCTCGATGCGCGCGATGGGGCCGAGCCGGGCTGCGACATGTTCGGCACGCGCGCGCAACGACTCCGCGCCCTGCGCCATCGCGCGCGGCACCGGCAGCGCGCCGTCGCGGTCGTCCTGATAGAGCAGCAGCGTCGCCTCCAGCGCGGCGAGGCAGAGTTTGTCGAGCCGCAGCGCGCGCAGCAGCGGATGGTGGCGCATCGGGTCGATCGCCGCGCCGCGCCCGACCAGCAGGCCCGATTGCGGTCCGCCGAGCAGCTTGTCGCCGCTGAAGGCGACGACGTCGGTGCCGGCGGCGAGGCTGTCGGCCACGGTGGTCTCGCCGGGCCGGGCGGGGCGGGCCGCATCGCGCAGCGCGCCGCTGCCCAGATCATGCACCAGCAGCAGCCCGTGTTCGTGGGCGAGCCGTGCGAGCGCGGTGAGCGGGGTGGCTTCGGTGAAGCCGGCGATGCGGAAATTGCTTTGATGCACCTTCAACAAGACGCGGGTGGCCGGCGTGATGGCGGCGCGGTAGTCGGCGAGCCGGGTCTTGTTGGTGGTGCCGACCTCGACCAGTCGCGCGCCGCCCTGCTGGATCACGTCGGGGATGCGAAAGCCGCCGCCGATCTCCACCAGTTCGCCGCGCGACACCACCACCTCCCCACCCTGCGCGAGCGCGCTCAAGGCCAGCAGCATCGCCGCGGCGTTGTTGTTGACCGCAAGTGCGGCCGGCGCGCCGGTGAGCGCGCGCAGCAGCGCCTCGATGGCGGCGGTGCGGCTGCCGCGCGCGCCGGTGGCGAGGTCGAACTCCAGATTGCAATAGCCGCGCGCGATGTCCGCCACCGCGGCGGCGACCTCGGCTGCCATCGGCGCGCGGCCCAGATTGGTGTGCAGGATGATGCCGGTGGCGTTGATCACCCGGCGCAGGCCCGGCTGGCGCGCGCCCGCGAGTTCGGCCGCCGCGCGGGCGACCAGCGCCGGGGTGTCGGGAATTTCGATGTTGCTGGCGGCATCGAGCAACTCGGCGCGCAGCCGGGCCAGCACCTGGCGCAGCGCGGCGCTGACGCGAGGGTGCGAATATTGCGCGATCAGCGGCTGCGTGGCCGGTAGATCGAGCAGCCGCTGGATCTGCGGCAACCCGCGAAGTTTCGCGGCAGCGATTGCGTCCACCTTGTCCGTCCCTTGACCGCCGGCGGCCGCCGGCTGCATCTGTATATCCCAGGAGCAGGAAACAGCGCCATGGACCTCGTGCCGACACGGCTCACCTCGCTTGCGCATGGCGGCGGCTGCGGCTGCAAGCTCGCGCCTTCGGTGCTGCGCGAGATTCTGGCGCAGGCGCCTGGCACGGCGGGATTCGCCGATCTGCTGGTCGGGTCGCAGACCGCCGACGATGCCGCGGTCTATCGGCTGCGCGATGATCTGGCGCTGGTCGCGACCACCGATTTTTTCATGCCGGTGGTGGATGACCCCTATGATTTCGGCCGCATCGCGGCGACCAACGCGCTGTCGGATGTGTATGCGATGGGCGGGCGGCCGATTTTGGCGCTGGCGATTCTGGGCATGCCGCTGGGCCGGCTCTCGATCGAGCAGGTGCGCCAGATCCAGGCCGGTGGCGCGGCGGTCTGCGCGCAGGCGGGAATCCCGATCGGCGGTGGCCATTCCATCGATTCGCCTGAGCCGATCTATGGGTTGGTCGCGCTGGGCACGGTGCATCCCGACCGGGTGCTGCGCAATTGCCGCGCGCGGGCGGGCGATGTGCTGGTGCTGACCAAGGGCCTCGGCGTCGGCATTTTCAGCGCGGCGTTGCGGCAGGATCGGCTGAGTGCGGCGGCCTATCAGGTGATGATCGCCTCGACCACGCAGCTCAACAGCATCGGCGCGACGCTGCCCGAGATCGGCGGTGTGCATGCGGTGACCGATGTCACCGGGTTCGGTCTGCTCGGCCATCTGCTGGAGATGTGCCAGGGGTCGGGCGTGGCGGCACATGTTCGGCTGGACGATGTGCCGATGCTGGCGGGGGCGGCGGACCTCGCGCGCGAGGGGATCGGCACCGGGGCGGGCACGCGCAACTGGCAGAGCTATGGCGGCTCGGTGCGCCTGCCCGAGGGGCTGGCGGAGTGGCGGCGCGGCGTGCTGTGCGATCCGCAGACCAGCGGCGGGTTGCTGGTCGCGGTGGCCGGGGAGGATGTCGCGACCTTGCTGGCGCGCCTGCGCGAGGCGGGCTTCGCCGATGCCGCGGTGATCGGAAATTTGCAGGCGAGGACAGCAGGGTTGGCGCCCGACATCATCGTGAGCGCGGCGGCATGAGCAGCCTGTATGACGTGGCGGTGGTGGGCGGCGGCATCGCCGGGCTGAGCGCGGGACTGGCCGGCGCGCGGCTGGGGCGAAAAACCCTGGTGCTGACGGGCGAGATTCTCGGCGGCCAGTTGCTGAGCATCGCCCGCGTCGATGGGTATCCGGGATTTCCCGAGGGCGTCGCGGGCTATGATCTGTGCCCGATGGCGCAGGAGCAGGCGGTGGCGTGCGGCG
>DAHWBL010000287.1 GCA_027323595.1 Acetobacteraceae bacterium
ACCGGGTTGCCGACGCCGGCCAGCGCCTTGTCGAACCGCGCGTTCGACAGCGTGCCGAGATTGGCGCCGACCAGAGCGCCGATCGCCGCCGCGTTGCCACCGCTGACCGCGCCGGCGGCATAGACATTGATCGCCGACGCATAATTCAGCCCGATCAGCCCGCCGACATAATTCAGCGCGGTCCCGTTCGACGCGCCGCCGCTGACGGTGCCCAGCGCATAGCTGTCGGTGATGCTGCCGCTATAATTCCAGCCAACCAGCCCGCCGACGCTCTGGCCGTTCAGCGATCCGTTGTTACCGTTGCTGTTGCCGCCACCATTGCCGGTGCCGTTGATCGAGCCGGCTGCGAAGCTCTGACTGATGGTGCCGTAATTCACCGCCACCAGCCCGCCCATGTTGCTGCCACCACCGGACCCGGCGGCGGAAATGATCGTTCCCGACGCATAGCTCTGCGTGATGGTCCCGAAATTGGACGCCACCACGCCGCCGGTGGTGTTCAACGCCGGCACCACCATCGTCCCGGCGGCGCCGCTGAGGCTGATGGTGCCACTGTTGCCGCCCGCGATGCCGCCGGCATAGCCGCCGCCGACCAGATCGAAGCTGACGCTGGACAGGCTGTTGGTGATGCTGCCGAAATTATTACCGGAGATTCCGCCAAAGCCACGCGCACCGGTCGCGCCGGCCGGATTGGACAGCGTGCCGGTAACGGTGACGTTGCTGATGACACCAGTGCGTTCATTGAAGCCCACCAGCGGCGACACGCCATTACTCGGCACGCCGCCACCAGGGGTTGCTGCGGTCGCGGTGACATTGACATTGGCCAGCGTCAGGTTGCGGATGGTGCCGTAATTATCGCGGATCAGCCCGATATCGCCGGTACTGCCGTCGGTAAGGCTGAAATTGCCGATGGTATGCCCCAGCCCGTCGATCACGCCGGAGAAACTGCCGATCGGCGAGAAGGCGAACCCCGAAAGGTTCAGGTTGGTGTTCACCGCGTAATCGCCGCCAGCGGCGATATTGACCAGTTGCAGATCCGCCGACGCGTCGATCAGCAGATAGCCGTTCACATGCCCGTTCACATTGCCCGAGTAATAGTTCGGGTTGGGAAAGCTGGCCGAATAATAATAAACGGTCAGCGTCCCGCCCGTGATCGTCACCCCACCGGGCAGCAGCACATCCCCGCTCTGGCTCGCCCCGGTATCGGCATACAGCGTCGCCGTCGCATTGGTGCCCGTGATCGTCAGCGGCGAACCAACCGGAACCGTGATGTTATGCTGCGCCGAGATCGCCAGCGACCCGATCGCCGACAGCCCCAACGCGCCATCCGCGCCGGTGGTGGTGATGCTGCCGGTGGTGGACAGCCCCAATGCGGCGACCGACCCGGTCACCGCGCCGATCGCGTTGCCCGCGTTGGTCAGCACCACCGCCCCCCCGCTGACGGGCAGCCCACCCACCAGCGTCTGATACCCGCCTTCGATCAGCAATGTGCTCACCGCGATCGGCGCGGTCTGCGTGATCAGATACGGATTCACCAACCCCAGCGTCATCGGCGCCAAGGTCGAAAACTGGCGATCCACCGTCAAACTGGCGCCCGCGGACGCGAGCACCAGCGCGGTCGCGCCGTTTTGAAGATCGTAGTAGGTGACAAGGGCGTTGACATAGCTGCCGATCATCGCCGGCAGCGTCGCGCCGATCCCCTTGGTATATTGCGCGAACAGCCCGCTCGCGGTCGCCGCACCCGTCGCGGCGCTGTTCAGCACCACATTGTTCGCCGCAATGGTCAGCCCGCTCACCGAGTTGGTGGAATACAGCGTCACCGAGCCATACATCGACTGCCCGCCATCGGCCGCGGCCACGATGTTCTTGGTGGCATCCAGCGTGCCGCCCGGCATCAGAAACTCATAGCTGCCATCAGCAAAGCTGGTGACCGTCGCCCCCAGCGAGGATTTCAGCGCCTTGCCGTTCAGCACGGCGGTAACGGTGGTGCCCACCACCGGCGCGCCGCTCACATAGTTGCTCAGCACCTGCCCCGACAACACATCCGGCACCGAGCCGAACTGCCAGGCCAGATAAGGAAAGATCGCCGCGGTGGCGAGCTGCCAGGTGGCCCCGGAGAACCCGCCGGGCAGCGCCGCGGACAGGCTCGCCGCGCTCAGCCCTGCCCCGGTCCCGCCCAGGCCGTCCACGCCAAGCCCGCTGGTGCCGCTGTCCCAATACGCATTGGTCTCGGTGGCGCCAGCGGATACTCCCACAACGCCGCCGATGCTGACACGCGTATCCGTCACCGTGTCCCTGACAGTGCCGATCGCCAGCACCGAGCTCAAACCGCCCCCGGTCGCATCACCGACGATACCGCCGGCAAGCACGCCGGCGCCCAGATTGGAGGCGCTGACAAGCACCGGCCCCATCGCGTAGGAATCGCTCACCGTGCCGCCCACGAGCCCGCCCATCAGCCCGCCGAGGGCGATCTGCCCCGCGCCGGGCGTCGTCGCGCTCCAGCCCACCGCCACGTTGGCGAAGCTCTGACTCACCGACCCGGCGACCTGCAGCCCCACCAACCCGCCGACATACTGAAAGCCGGTGCCGCCGGTGAGCGTCACGCTGCCGATCATGCTGGACTGGGTGATCGCGCCAGAATTGGTGCCCACCAGCCCGCCGACATTGCCGCCGCCGCTGACCGACCCGGTCACGTTCACCCCGCGGATGCTGCCCTGGTTCGTCCCGGCCAGCGCGCCGGCATTCGCATCGCCGGTGCTGACGACGCTGACCCCGCTGAGCGTGAGCGCGCCGACCGAGGCGCCCGTGCCGATGGTCGCGAACAACCCGGCCGCGCCGGCGCTGCTCACCTTCAGCCCGGAGATCGTCTGCCCCTGCCCCTCGAGAATTCCCGTGAATATACCGCCGATCGGCGCCACCGCGCTCGATGACGCGGCGAAGCCGGTGCCCAGCGCGTAATCGCCGGCAAGGTTGGTGGCGATCGCGGCGAGATCGGTGGCGTTGTTCACCAGCATATAGGCCAGCACCTGGCCCGGCACCGCGAGGTTGGTGGTGATCTGCGCCGCATAGTTGGTCGGCGCGGCGTAGCTGGTCGGGTTGTAATAGATCAGCGCGTTGCCGGTGCTCGCGGCCATGCTGATCCCACCGTTCAGCACCAGCGCGCCGATGCCGATCCCGGTGTTGTCCGCTCGCACCACCAGATTGCCCGACCCGGTGTCGCTCAGCGTCACCCCGGCATTGACCACCACATTGCGATAGGCCGACAGGGTGAGCGAACTCGCCCCCCCATAGGTCACGTTGGCGGCAAAGGTGATGTCGCCGGACTGGCTGCCTGTGGTACCGGTGGACAGCACCACATTGCCCACCGCGAGCGCCGCCTGCAGGTCGTTCGCGGTCAGCACCGAATTATCCACCCCGGCGACGAAGCCGCCGCTGCCCGCACCGGCGGTGCTCGGCCCGGTGGTCACGATGGTCAGATTTTCCGGATCGAGCAGCAGCGTCCCCGGCCGCCCCGCCCCGGTCGGGTCCACCCGACCATGAAACGACAGCACCCCGTCGCTCGACACCTCGACCAGCCCGCCCGCCTGGCCCGCCGTGGCGCTGCCCGCGCTGATCCGCCCGGCGAAATCGGTGGCCAGCGTCGAGCGGACCCGCACCGTGCCGCCCGCCCCGGTGCTGCCGGTCGCCGCGATCGAGGCGGTGGCGCCGATGCGCACCTTCGCGCCGGAAATCCCCACCGTGCCGCCACTGCCATCGGCGTTGCGCGCGGAAATCGTGCCGGTGACGACGCTCTGCCCGCCGGCGGTGAGCCACACATGCCCGTCCACCTCGGCAACCCCGGTCGCCTCGATGGCACCGCCCCGGTTGCCCGCCAGCGCATACACATTGCCGCCCGCCGCGCTGAGCTGCGCCGCCGCCGCCGCGATCCGGCCACGGTTGGTGGTCGCGCCGTCGCCACCGGTGGCCACCAGCAGATGCCCGTCCGGCGTTCCCGGATCGAGCAGCACCTGATTGCCGGACGCCATCGCCACCACGCCCTGCGGTGCCGCGATCGACCCGTCATTTTCCGTCGCCGCGCCGATCAGCGCCACGTTGCCGCCGGCGGTGATCTGCCCGCGATTGACCACCCGCCCCGGCCCGCTGCCCGAAAAGCCCAGCGTGTCGCCGCCCATGAACGCCGCATCCGCGACATCGCGCGAACTGGCGATGAAGCTGCCACCGGTGATCACCTGCCCGCCCGCGCCGATCACCACCCCGGCGGGATTGATCAGATACACGCTCCCGGTGGCCGTCAGTCGCCCGGCGATCTCGGATTGCTGTGCCCCGGTCACCCGGTTGAGCGTCGCCCCCGCGCCATTGGCGATGGCGACATCATTGCCCGCGCCGATCGAGAAGCTGCGCCAGTCGATCACCGCGCGCGGGCTCGTTTGCTGGATGCTCATGCTGCCGGCGCCGCTCGAAATACTGCCCGCTCCGGCAACGAACCGCCCGCCGCCAGGCAACGGCCCGCCGGCATGCGCGCCAGGGATGATCGCGCCAGGGATCATCGCGACAGCCGCGGCGGTCGCCAGCAGCATTGCCCGCCTGGACACACCATGCCCACGCACCGAGTACCAGCGCATCGCCCCATCTCCCCGTCGAGCCGAAGCGAAACCGCGCCGGTCCTTCGAGGCTCCACACTGTGCAAGAAGTAATATTATATCAACTAAAATATATGCTGTTCCGCAACCTTGGATGCCGCGTCACGATCCGCCCGACGCCGCACCCATCGCCTCGCCCAGATACCGCGCGAACGCCTCCGCCGCGAGCGACAGCGGCGTGTTGGAGCGCGCGAACAGCCCCAGCTCGCTGTCGATGAAGCCGCGCCCCTGCCGCAGCGGCACATGCACCAGCCGCCCGCCCTCCAGCTCCGCCTCCACCCCCACCCGCGTCATCAGCGCCACCCCCAGCCCGCGCAGCACCAGTTGCTTCATCAAATCGACCGACCCCGCCTCATGCGCACGCAGATCCCCCATCCCGGCCTGGATCAGCGCCGGATGCAGCTGCTCGCGATTGGCGAAGTTCGCCTTGGGCAGGATCAGCGCCTGGTCGCGCAATTCATGCAGCGACAGGCGCGCCGCACCGGCCAGATTCGCATCCGCCAGCATCACCGCGCCCAGGCGAAACCGCGCCACCGCCAGCCGCCGCAGCTCCGGCCTTGGCCGCACCTCGAACGCCAGCCCCAGATCGGCATCACCGCTGCCGATCGCGCCGGGGATCTCGGCGGTATCCAGGATCGTCACCCCGATGCTCACCCGCGGATAGCGCCGCGCCATCGCGCCGATCGCTTCCGGCACGATCCGGTGGCACAGTCCCTCCAGCGACACCAGCTCCACCCGCCCGGCCTGCAAGCCCTTCAGCGCGTCGATCTGCGACGCCAGCCGCTCGGCATCGCGCAACACCCCGATCACGTGATGCGCCAGGCTCTCGCCCGCCCCGGTCAGCTTCAGCCCCGCCGGCAGCCGCTCGAACAGCGGCGTGCCGATCTCGGCCTCCAGCGCCAATATCTGCCGGTTGACCGCCGAGGACGCGACATTGAGCCGCCGCGCCGCCGCCCGGATCGAGCCGGCGCGGCGCACCGCGTCGAAATAATGCAACGCCGCGGCATGGATGCGATAGCGCCCGGCCATGGCTGCCCTCCTGCTGCCGCTTCGGCATCAGCCTAGGCAAAATTCTGCTCTTGTGCGAGCGCCATCCGGGCGCGCACGCTGCCGGATTGGCAACCAGGCAGGACCCAGAAGATGGCGAACCAATCCGCTCCCACCGCTGCCCCCATCCCCGACCGCGTCACCCCCGAAGCCTGGAAGGCGCTGTGGGGCTCGGCCATCGGCTACGCCATGGACGGGTTCGACCTGCTGATCCTGGGCTTCATGATGCGCCTGATCTCCGCCGACCTGCATCTCACCCCCGCCGAGGGCGGCTCGCTGGTCACCGCCACCCTGGTCGGCGCGGTGATCGGCGGCCTCGTCTTCGGCGTGCTCGCCGATCGCCTCGGCCGGGTGCGCGTGCTCACCTGGACCATCGTGCTGTTCGCCGTCTTCACCGGCATGTGCGCCCTGGCGCAAGGCTATTGGGACCTGCTCGCCTGGCGCACCATCGCCGGCATCGGGCTCGGCGGCGAGTTCGGCATCGGCATGACGCTGGTCGCCGAGGCCTGGCCGGCAAGCCGCCGCGCGCGGGTCTCCTCCTATGTCGGGCTCGGCTGGCAGGCCGGCGTGCTCGCCGCCGCCCTGCTCACCCCGCTGCTGCTGCCCGTCATCGGCTGGCGCGGCATGTTCGCGCTCGGCATGTTCCCCGCCATCGTGGCCTACGCCATCCGCAAGGGGCTGCATGAGCCGCAGGCCTTCGTCGCCCAGGCGGCGCGGCCCTCCACCCGCTCCTCGCTGCGCCTGCTGGTCGCCGACGCCGCCACCACCCGCATCAGCCTCGGGCTGTTCATTCTCTGCTCGGTGCAGAACTTCGGCTATTATGGCGTCATGATCTGGCTGCCGAACTATCTGTCCACCCGCTTCGGCTTCGGCCTCACCCAGTCCGCCGCCTGGACCTCGGTCACCATCATCGGCATGGCGATCGGCATCTATGTGTTCGGCCATGTCGCCGACCGCATCGGCCGCCGCCCCGCCTTCCTGGGCTGGATGGCCGGCGCGGCGATCATGGTGGTGCTCTATTCCCGCCTCACCGACCCGTTCGCGCTGCTGGTCGCCGGCGCGGTGATGGGCTTCTTCGTCAACGGCATGCTCGGCGGCTACGGCGCGCTGATGAGCGAGCTCTATCCCACCGCCGCACGCGCCACCGCGCAGAACGTGCTGTTCAACCTCGGTCGCGCGGTCGGTGGTTTCGGCCCGGTGGCGGTCGGCGCCATCGCCGCCTCCTACGGCTTTTCCACCGCCATCGCGCTGCTCACCGTGCTCTACATCATCGACATGCTGGCGATGTGGTTCCTGATCCCCGAGCGCGCCGGCGCGGCCCTGGAGCAGGCCGCCGCATGACCGACACCCTCGCCCGCCCGCCGGCCTTCGAGACCCAGGCGGCGGTTCTCGCCAATGACCGCGTCAACGGCGAATACGCCCACCTGGTCGTCGCCTGCGGCCAGGCCGCCGCCGCCCAGCCTGGCCAGTTCTACCAACTCGCCTGCCCGGCCCCACCCGGCGAAGCCCCGTTCCTGCGCCGCCCGATGAGCCTGTATCGCGCCGATCCCGCCGCCGGGCGGGTGGAGTTTCTCTACAAGGTCACCGGCGCGGGCACCCGCGGGCTCGCCACCCTGCGCCCGGGCGAACAGCTCGGCCTGCTCGGCCCGCTCGGCACCGGCTTCAGGCTCGACCCCGCCGCGCGCCACATCATCGCCATCGGCCGCGGCGCCGGGCTGGCCACGCTGGGCCCGCTCGCCGAGGCCGCCCGCGCCGCCGGCATCGCCATCACCGCCATCCTCTCCGCCCGCCGCCCCGAGCTGGTGGTCTCGCAGGCCCGCTTCGCCGAACAGGGCGCGCGCGTCATCACCGTCACCGACAGCCAGGCCAATAGCGGCCCCAGCCACGTCGAACGCCTGCTGCGCGGCCTGCTCGCCGAACGGCGCTGCGACGGCTTCTACACCTGCGGCTCGGCGCGCCTGCTGCGCGTGCAGCAAACCCTCGCGCGCGAATTCAGTATCCCCGGCCAGGTCGCGCTGGAACAGCAGATGGCCTGCGGGCTCGGCATGTGCTTCTGCTGCGTGCGGGATTTCAATGTCGGCGGCACCATCATCCACAAGCGCGTCTGCTGGGACGGGCCGGTGTTCGACATGCTGGAGGCGCTGCCATGACCGATCTGTCCGTGCGCATCGGCGGGCTCACGCTGCCAAACCCGGTGATGCCCGCCTCGGGCACCTTCGCCGAGGGCCTCGCCCAGGCGATCGACCTCAACCGCCTCGGCGCGCTGGTCACCAAAACCATCACCCGCGAGCTGCGCGCCGGCAACCCGCTGCCGCGCGTCGCCGAGGTCGCCGGCGGCATGCTGAACGCCATCGGCATCCCCTCGAAGGGCGTCGCCTATTTCCGCGACGTCACCCTGCCGCTGTATCGGGGCTGGTCGCCGCCGCTGGTGGTGTCGATCTCGGCCCCCACCGCGGAGGGCTTCGCCGAGCTCGCCGCCGAAATCTCCCTGCCTGGCGTCGCCGCCATCGAGGCCAACATCTCGTGCCCCAACATCGAGGAGGACGGCCGCGCCTTTGCCATGAAGCCCGCCTCCACCGCCATCGTGGTGCGCCAGTTGCGCGCCGCCACCGCCCTGCCGCTGTGGGTCAAGCTCACCCCCAACACCGGCGAGATCGCCGAGGTCGCCAAAGCCGCCGAGGCCGAGGGCGCGGACGCGCTGGTGTGCGCCAACACCATCCTGGCGATGGCCATCGATCCGCACAGCTTCAAGCCACGGCTGGGCAATCTGCTCGGCGGCCTGTCCGGCCCGGCGATCAAGCCGATCGTGCTGCGCCAGCTCTACCAATGCGCCCGCGCGGTGCGCCTGCCCATCATCGGCTGCGGCGGCATCATGACCGCGCTCGACGCGGTGGAATATCTGCTCGCCGGCGCGGTGGCCGTGCAGATCGGCACCGCCACCTTCCTGGACAGCGCGGCGATGCCCAACATCATCGACGGGCTCGACAGATTCTGCGACGCCCGCGGCCTCGCCTCGGTCAGCGAACTGACCGGCGCGATCCGCCACGAGGAGACCGACGAGGAGGACCTGTCCTGGCTCTCGCCGCCCACATGACCCGCCCGTCCGACCTGCGCATCCTCGCCGAAACCCTGTTCGCCGACCTGCGCGCCGCCGGCGGCGGGTCCGACGAGGCCCCCGACATCGGCGTCAGCCGCGACAGCTACGGCGCCGGCGAAACCGCGGCCCTGGCCGTCATCGAGCGCACCGCGCGCGCGCACGGCCTGCCCTGCCATCGCGACGCCGCCGCCAACCTCGTCGTCATCCTGCCAGGCGCGGCGCGCGATCTGCCCGCCATCGCCTGCGGATCGCATCTGGATTCGGTGCCACGCGGCGGCAATTACGATGGCGCCGCCGGCGTGGTCGCCGGCCTGCTCGCGCTCATCTCGCTGCGCGCGAGCGGCATCACCCCGCGCCGCGACATCCATCTCTACGCCCTGCGCGGCGAGGAAAGTGCCGCCTTCGGCCGCGCCTATATCGGCTCCTCCGCCCTGTTCGGCGAACTCGGCGCCGACGACCTCGCGCTGACCCACGCAACCACCGGACAAACGCTGTCCACCCGCCTCGCCGACGTCGGCGCCGACCTGCCCCGCATCACCCGGCGCGAGACCCTGCTCGACCCGAAATCGCTTGTCTGCTGGCTGGAACTGCATATCGAGCAAGGCCCGGTGCTGCTCGCCCGCGGCCTGCCGCTCGCCGCGGTCACCGGCCTGCGCGGCAATGTGCGCCACCGCTCGGTGCTGTGCCTGGGCGAAGCCGGACATTCCGGCGCGGTGCCGCGCTGGCTGCGCCACGACGCGGTGTTCGCCGTCGCGGACCTGCTCGCGCGGCTGGACGGCCATTGGCAGCGGCTGATCGCCCAGGGCCATGATCTGGTCATGACCATCGGCGTGATCGGCACCGATCCGGCCGAACACGCGATCGCGCGCATCCCCGGCAAGGTCGCGTTTTCCTTCGAGGCACGCAGCGATTCCGAGGCCACGCTCGATTCCGTGCACGCGCTGTTCCTCGCCGAATGCGACCGCGTCGCCGAGGAGCGCGGCGTGCGCTTCATCCCCGACCGAAGGCTGGACACCAGGCCCGCCCGGCTGGACCCCGCACTCGTCGGCCGCGTGCGTGCCGCCATCCGTGGCCTTGGCCTTGCCGACGAACCGATCGCCAGCGGCGCGGGCCACGACGCCGCGGTGTTCGTCCAGGCCGGCGTGCCGAGTGCCATGATCTTCGTGCGCAACGCCCACGGCTCGCATAATCCCGCCGAGGCCATGACGATCGACGATTTCATGCTGGGGGCCGAGGCGCTGCGCCAGTGCCTCGCCGAGGGAGCGCAATGACCATGCCATCCGCCATCGACACCATCACCATCCGCCGCCCCGATGACTGGCACGTGCATCTGCGCGACGGCGCCATGCTCGCCGCGGTGCTGCCCTTCACCGCCGCGCAGTTCGCCCGCGCCATCATCATGCCCAACCTCACGCCGCCGATCACCACCATCGAGGCCGCCCGCGCCTACCGCGAGCGCATCCTCGCCGCCCTGCCGCCCGGGGCGAACTTCCAGCCGCTGATGACCTGCTACCTCACCGATCACACCGACCCCGATGAGATCGCGCAAGGATATGCCGAAGGAGTTTGGGTCGCCGCCAAGCTCTACCCGGCCGGCGCGACCACCAACGCCCATCACGGCGTCACCGATCTGGCCAACATTGGCGGCGTGCTGGCGCGCATGGAGCGCATCGGCATGCACCTGCTCATCCACGGCGAAAGCACCGACCCCGAGGTAGATATCTTCGACCGTGAATCGGTGTTCATCGAGCGCACCCTCATCGGCCTGCTGCGCGCCCATCCCGGCCTGCGCATCGTGCTCGAACACATCACCACCGAAGGTGCGGCGGATTTCGTGCGCGCGCATGCGAACCAGTGCGCCGCCACCATCACCCCGCACCATCTGCTGATCAACCGCACCTCGCTGTTCCAGGGCGGGCTGCGTCCGCATCTATATTGTCTGCCGGTCGCCAAACGCGAACGCCACCGCCTCGCGCTGCGCCGCGCCGCGACATCAGGCGACGCCTGTTTTTTTCTCGGCACCGACACCGCCCCCCACCCCGCCGGTGCGAAAGAAGCCGCCTGCGGCTGCGCCGGCTGCTTTGTCGCCCCCACCGCGCTCGCCTGCTACGCGCAGGTGTTCGATGAAGAAAATGCGTTGGCCAATCTGGAGAAATTCGCCTCCCTCAACGGCCCGGCCTGGTACGGCCTGCCGCCCAACGAGGCCCGCGTCACCCTCCGCCGCGCCACCTCGCGCCAACCAGCCGAGATCGCACTCGGCGATGAGCGCGTGGTGATCTTTCGCGGCGACGAGCCCCTCGCCTGGTCACTGTCATGACCAGCGGCACCCGTCGCGAGCATGACCTGCTTGGCGAGGCCGAGGTTCCGGCCGATGCCTATTGGGGCATCCACACCCTGCGCGCGATCGGCAATTTTCCGATTACCGGTGTGCCGGTCAGCCACCATCGCGAGCTGGTGCGCGCGCTCGCGCTGGTCAAACAGGCCGCCGCGCGCGCCAACCACCGCCTCGGCACCTTGCCGGGCGAGAAAGCCACGGCCATCGAACGCGCCTGCGCGCTGGTCGCCAACGAGGGGCGCTGCGCCGACCAGTTCGTCGTCGATGCCATCCAGGGCGGCGCCGGCACCTCGACCAACATGAACGCCAACGAGGTGATCGCCAATCTCGCCCTCGAACTGATCGGCCAGCCGCGCGGCGCCTACGGCGTCATCAACCCCAACGACGACGTCAACATGTCGCAATCCACCAACGACGCCTACCCGACATCGCTGCGCCTGGCGGTGATCTTCGCCACCGACCCGCTGATCGCCGCACTCGACGGGCTCGCCTTCGCCTGCAAGGAAAAGGCGGTCGAGTTCGCCGACATCCTGAAAATGGGCCGCACCCAGTTGCAGGACGCGGTGCCGATGACGCTGGGCCAGGAATTCGACGCCTTCCACGCCACCTTGAAAGAGGACGTCGCACGGCTGCGCGAAATCGTCGCGCTGTTCCGCGAGATCAGCCTCGGCGCCACCGCGATCGGCACCGGCATCAACGCCGACCCGCGCTACGCCGCCCTTGCCGTCGCCGAGCTTGCCCGCCTGTCCGGCCAGCCGCTGGTGCTGGCCGCGAACCTGATCGAGGCCACCTCGGACATGGGCGCCTTCGT
The DNA here is from genome assembly GCA_027323595.1 of Acetobacteraceae bacterium. Classification (GTDB taxonomy): domain Bacteria; phylum Pseudomonadota; class Alphaproteobacteria; order Acetobacterales; family Acetobacteraceae; genus CAIVDX01. The sequence continues at coordinate 11,928 of DAHWBL010000287.1, forward strand.
GCTGTTCTCCGGCCTGCTCAAGCGGGTTGCCGTCAAGCTGTCGAAAATCTGCAACGATCTGCGCCTGCTTTCCTCCGGCCCGCGCACCGGGATCGGCGAGATCCGCCTGCCCGCGGTGCAGGCCGGCTCGTCCATCATGCCCGGCAAGGTCAATCCGGTGATCCCCGAAGTGGTCAACCAGGTCGCCTTCCTGGTGATCGGCCACGACCTCACCGTCACGCTCTGCGCCGAGGGCGGCCAGCTTCAGCTCAACGCCTTCGAACCCACCATCGGCCATTGCGTGCTCTCCTGTCTGCGCATGCTGACCAACGCGGTGACCACCCTCACCACACGCTGCATCGAGGGCATTTCCGCGGACCGCGCGCGCTGCGAAAGCCTGGTGCGCGGCAGCATCGGGCTGATCACCGCGCTGGTGCCACGCATCGGCTACGAGGCCGCCACCCGCATCGCCGGGCGCGCGCTCGCCGAGGGCCGCGCGGTCGCCGATCTCGTTTTGGAAGAAAAGCTCCTCGGCGCCGAGGAACTCGCCGAGTGGCTGCGCGTGGAAACCATGACCGCCCCCACCCGCCACGCCCCCGCGCGGCGATGATCCAGGTCAACCGCACCGGACCGCGAAAGCCTGTATAGTCGCCCCGCAAAACCGGGGTGGCATCATGGCCAAGGATTCGTCGTCACGAAAACAGAACGTCGTGCTGTGGTATCTGTTCATCGCCGGCATGACCATGCTGGTGGTGCAATGGGCGATGGAAAAATACAACACCGTCGATACCATCCCGTACAGCCAGTTCGAACAGCTCGTCGCCCGCGGCGCGGTCAGCGAGGTGACCATCGGCAAGGACACCATCGAGGGAAAATCAAAGGAAAAGCTCACCGCCGACAAGACCGACTTCATCACCCTGCGCGTGGATGAAGCGCTCGCCGAAAAACTCACCGCCAAGGGCATCGTCGTCAACGGCAGCCCCTCCAACAGCTTCTTCATGACCCTGCTGTCCTGGATCATCCCCGCCGCCCTGTTCTATCTGATGTGGGTGTTCCTGTTCCGCGGCATCGCCAACCGCCAGGGCTTCGGCGGGCTGATGTCGATCGGCAAATCCCACGCCAAGGTCTATGTCGAAACCGACACCAAGGTCACCTTCGCCGATGTCGCCGGGGTCGAGGAAGCCAAGTTCGAGTTGCAGGAAGTCGTGTCGTTCCTCAAGGACCCGCAAAGCTTCGGCCGGCTCGGCGCGCGGGTGCCAAAAGGCATCCTGCTGGTCGGCCCGCCCGGCACCGGCAAGACCCTGCTCGCCCGCGCCGTGGCCGGTGAGGCCGGGGTCGCGTTCTTTTCCATCTCCGGCTCGGAATTCGTCGAGATGTTCGTGGGCGTGGGCGCCGCGCGCGTGCGCGACCTGTTCGAACAGGCCCGCGCCGCCGCCCCCTGCATCATCTTCATCGACGAACTCGACGCGCTCGGCCGCAGCCGCAGCGCCGGCGGCCTGGGCGGCGTCGATGAAAAGGAACAGACGCTGAACCAGCTTCTCGCCGAGCTGGACGGGTTTGATCCCTCCGCCGGCGTCATTCTGCTCGCCGCCACCAACCGTCCCGAAATTCTCGACCCCGCCTTGATGCGCGCCGGCCGCTTCGATCGCCAGGTGCTGGTGGACCGCCCCGACCATGCCGGGCGGCTGGCCATCCTGCGCGTGCATGTCCGCCGCATCACCCTGGAAAAAGACACCGACCTCGACCAGATCGCCGGCATGACCACCGGCTTCACCGGCGCGGACCTCGCCAACCTGATCAACGAGGCCGCCATCGCCGCCACCCGCCGCAACGCCCAGGCCGTCGGCTTCACCGATTTCACCGTCGCGATCGAGCGCATCGTCGCCGGCATCGAAAAGAAAAGCCGTGTGCTGAGCAAGGCCGAACGCCGCCGCGTCGCCTACCACGAAATGGGCCACGCGCTGGTCGCCGCCAGCCTGCCGGGGATGGACCCGGTGCAGAAAATCTCCATCATCCCGCGCGGCGTCGGCGCGCTCGGCTACACCATGCAGCGCCCCACCGAGGATCGCTTCCTGCTGTCCACGAGCGAGTTGAAAAACCGCATCGCCGTGCTGATGGGTGGCCGCGCCGCCGAACAACTGATCTTCGACGGCGACGTCTCCACCGGCGCGGCCGACGACCTGCAACGCGCCACCGAGGTCGCCATCGAGATGGTCACCAAATACGGCATGGACCCTGGCGTCGGACAGCGCACCTACGCGCCGCACACACCCGGCTTCCTCGCCATGCCGCAGGACCAGGTCGCCGGCGCCGCCGAGGCCACCGGCCGCGAGATCGACCTCGCCGTCCGCGCCCTGCTCGAAGCCGCCACCGACGCCGCCCGCGCCATCCTGCAAAGCCGCCACGCCGATCTGGACGCCGGCGCCGCCCTGCTGATCGAACGCGAATCCCTCACCGCGGAGGATTTCCCCGCCATCCGCCCCACCGCCGCCGCGGCGGACTGACGCGCTCAGCCCTTCGCCGGCATCCCGTGCGGCGTCACCGTCGTCACGATCGACGCATCCAGCGCCTCATATTCATGGTAGCGGATGGTCCGATACAGCTCCTCGCGGGTTTGCATCCGGTCGATCATGGTGTGCGCCCCGCCATCGCGCGCGATCGCCGCCAGCAATTCCTCCTGCGCCTTGGCCGCCACCCGCAGCGTGCTCACCGGCCAGATCACCATCTTGTAGCCCATCCGCTCGAACTCGTCGGCGGTGAAGAACGGGGTGCGGCCGAATTCGGTCATGTTGGCCAGCAGCGGCGCATCCACCCGGCGGGCGAACTCGGCGAACATTTCCGCGTCATGCAGCGCCTCGGGGAAAATGGCGTCCGCGCCCGCCTCCAGATACAGCTTCGCGCGCGCCACCGCGCCATCCATCCCCTCGCTCGCCGCCGCGTCGGTGCGCGCGATGATCACCAGATGCCGCCGCGCCTTCGCCGCCGCCGCCACCTTGGCGGCCATGTCATGCGGGTCGGCGAGCCTCTTGTCGTTCAGATGCCCGCATTTCTTCGGCAGCAACTGGTCCTCGATGTGCACCGCCCCCGCGCCCGCATCCTCGAAGGCGCGCACCATGTGCATCACGTTCAGCGCCTCGCCATAGCCGGTATCGCCATCCACCAGCACCGGCAGCATCGACGCCCGCGCCACCTGGCGGATGAAAAAACACACCTCATCCACGGTGATGACACCCAGATCCGGCAACCCCATCGAGGCGGTCATCGCCGCCCCCGACAGATACAGCGCCGCGAACCCGGCATCGCGCGCCTGCAACGCGGCAAGCCCGTTATGGGTGCCCGGAATGCGCAATATCCCCGGTTGCGCCAGCGCGGCGGCAAAACGCGCCCCGGCCGGCTGTTGCGGCAGATCGGCCCCGACGAGATAGGTCATGCGTGCGCTCCGAATTGATCCACCCAGAATAGAGCCGCCCCGCCCGCAACACCACCCGCCGCGCGCCCGACATTGCCTAACCCGCCCGCCGCTCATATTGTCCGGCCCGACCAATCAGGGACCGATCACATGGACATGTCAGGCGAACGGCGCATTGCCGCATCACGTCAAAAAGTCTGGGAGGCACTCAACAACCCCGACGTGCTGAAAGCCTCCATCCCCGGCTGCGAAAGCATGGAGAAAATCTCCGACACCGAGCTGAAAGCCACCGCGGCGATCAAGATCGGCCCCATCTCGGCGCGATTCTCCGGCAAGGTGCAGCTCACCGACCTCGATCCGCCGAACGGCTACAACATCGGCGGCGAGGGCCAGGGCGGCGTCGCCGGCTTCGCCAAGGGCGGCGCCAGCGTGCGCCTCACCGACGCCGA
>DAHWBL010000320.1 GCA_027323595.1 Acetobacteraceae bacterium
TTCTCCTTCTGGTCCACCGCGATGTCGGCGATCACCGGCTTGTCGGAGGCGAGCATCGCGTGGATCACGTCGTCGAGCTGGTCAACGCTTGTGGCGCGCAGCCCCACACCATGGAAACTCTCCGCCAGCTTCACGAAATCCGGCAGTGCCGCGCTGTAGCTTTCCGAATAGCGCCCACCATGCAGCAGCTCCTGCCACTGCCGAACCATGCCCATATATTCGTTGTTCAAAATGAACACCTTCACCGGCAGGCGATATTGCGCGAGCGTGGACATCTCCTGGATGTTCATCAGGATCGAGGCCTCACCGGCGATGTCGATCACCAGCGCGTCGGGATGGGCGATCTGCACCCCCATCGCGGACGGCAGCCCGTAGCCCATGGTGCCAAGCCCGCCCGAGGTCATCCAGTGGTTCGGCCGGTCGAAACCGAAATACTGCGCCGCCCACATCTGATGCTGGCCGACCTCGGTGGTGATGAAGGTCTCGCGCCCGAGCGCCTGGGTGATCTCATAAAGTCGCTTGATGGCGTATTGCGGCTTGATGATCGAGCCGGGCGCCATGTTCTGCGTGAAGCGCAGGCAGTCCCCCGCCCGCCAGGTCTCAATCTGGCGCCACCAGGCCGCCACCGCGGCGCGGTCCTGCGCGTGCGTGTCCGCCCGCCACGCGGCGATCATGGCGCGCAGCACCAGCCCCGCATCGCCGATGATCGACAGATCGACGCGCACGCTCTTGTTGACGCTGGACGGGTCGATGTCGGCATGGATCTTCAGCGAGCCGGGGCTGAACGCATTGAGCCGGCCGGTGACACGGTCGTCGAAGCGCGCGCCGATGTTGAACATCACGTCGCAGCCATGCATCGCCAGATTCGCCTCGACGGTGCCGTGCATGCCCAGCATGCCCAGGAACTGCGGGTCCGAGGTCGGAAAACCGCCAAGCCCCATCAGCGTGGATGTGCACGGCGCGCCGGTGAGATGAACGAATTCGCCAAGTGCCGCCGCCGCGTCGGGGCCGGCATTGATCACCCCGCCGCCCGAATAGATGATCGGCCGGCGCGCGCCCTTCAGCATCGCCACCGCCCGCGCGATCGCCGCCGGATCGGGCGTGCGCACCGGCCGGTAGCTGCGATGCGGGCCGGTGTCGGCCTCCTGATACGGCGCCGGATTGATCAATATGTCCTTGGGCAGATCGATCAGCACCGGGCCGGGCCGGCCGCTGCGCGCGACATAGAACGCCTCGTGCACCACCCGGGCCAGATCGACGCTGCGCTTGACCAGATAATTATGCTTGGTCGCCTGCCGCGTGATGCCGGTGGTGTCGGCCTCCTGGAACGCGTCGTTGCCGATCAGATGCGTGGGCACCTGGCCGGTCAGGCACACCACCGGGATCGAATCCATCAGCGCGTCCGCCAACCCGGTGACCGCGTTGGTCGCACCCGGCCCGGAGGTCACCAGCACCACGCCCACCCGCCCGGTGCTGCGCGCATAGCCCTCGGCGGCGTGCACCGCCGCCTGCTCATGGCGCACCAGCACGTGGCGGATGGCGTTCTGCTGGAAAATCGCGTCATAGATCGGCAGCACCGCGCCGCCGGGATAGCCGAAAATCACCTCGACACCCTGTTCCTTGAGGGCGCGCAGCAGAATTTCGGCGCCGGACTGCGCGGTGCTGTCCGGTGCGGCGGTGTCGTGCCCTGACGCGGGCTGGGTGATGTCGGCCATGTCGCGCTCCTTCGCGGGCGCAGCATGAACCGCGCCGGGCCTTCGCTTAGGACCGTTCAGCCCCCTGCGTCAACCAGTTTCATAATAAAATGATCCAATTCATCGGTTTCTTGGTTAGAAAGTTGCTGCATATCAGCAAAGCGCGCATTGATCGTATGGCTGTCCTGCTCGGCGGCAAGGCGATGGTGGCGAAACCAGGTCGCCTGACGCTTGGTATATTGGCCGGTCACCAGCTCGATCCGCGTCCTCGCCTCGCCCAGGCTGAGCCGGCCGGACAGAAATCCGCCAAGCTCAGGCACCCCGTGCGCGCGCATCGCCGGCAGCGCCGGATCGAGCCCCAGTGCCAGCAGCGCGCGCGCCTCGTCGATCGCGCCGGCATCGAGCATGGCCTGGGTGCGCGCCCCGATCGCCGCGCGCAGGGTGGCGCGGTCCGGATCGAGCAGAATCGCGGCAAAGCGCGGCGGGTGGGCCGGAGCCGCGGCCGCGCGCCAGTCCGCCAGCCCCCGCCCGGTGCCCGCCCAGACCTCCCAGGCGCGGGCGACGCGCTGCGAATCCGCCGGGCGCAGCGCCGCTGCGGTCAGCGGATCGACCTCGGCCAGACGCCGGTGCAGCCCGGCCGCGCCGAGCTCGCCAAGCAGGGCGCGGGCCTGCGCGCTCGCCGCCTCGCCGGGGTCGGGCACCTCGGCGAGCCCCTCGCGCAGGGCCTGGAAATACAGCCCGGTGCCGCCGCACAGGATCGCCAGCCGCCCGGCCGCGCGCGCGGCACCGATCGCCTGCTCCGCCTTGCCGCGCCACCAGGCCGCGCTGCCGGGCCGGGCTGCGGGGCGCACGCCATACAGCACATGCGGCACCGCCGCCTCCTCGGCCGGGCTCGGCCGGGCGGTCAGGATGCGCAGCTCTGCGTAGATCTGCATGGAGTCCGCGTTGATCACGCTGCCGCCCAGCCGCCGCGCCAGCGCCAGCGCCAGGGCGGACTTGCCCGAGCAGGTCGGACCGGCGACGATCAGTGCCGCGATCGGTTCACGCTTGCCGGCGGCCTCGGGCGCTGCCATGTCCGCATCCGGCTTCACCCCTTTCATGATCCTTCCCACCATGCAGTACGTCACCACGCTGGTCGCCGCACGGGCGACCACCACTCTTGATCCGGCCATTGTGGAACGGGTCCGCGCCGCGGTCGATGGCGCCGCCCCACGCTGGCTGTCGCCGGGCGAGGCAGCCGACATCGCCTGCCCCGCCCTGCCCGACATCGCGGCACTGCGCGGCCTGCTCGGGCCCGCGCCGATCGATCTGTTCGCCATGCCCGTCGCGGGCCGGCGGCGCGCGCTGCTGATCGCCGACATGGACAGCACCATCGTCGTCGGCGAGACGCTGGACGAGCTGGCCGAGGAGGCCGGGCTGAAGCCGGCCATCGCCGCCATCACCGCGCGCAGCATGAACGGCGAGATCGATTTTCCAACCGCCCTGCGTGAGCGCGTGGCGATGCTGCGCGGCCTGGAGCTCGCAGCCCTGGAGCGCACCTGGGCACGCACGCGGCTGATGCCCGGCGCGCGCACGCTGGTCGCCACCATGCGCGCGCACGGCGCCACCACCGCGCTGGTGTCCGGCGGCTTCACGTTTTTCACCAGCCGGGTCGCCGAGCTTTGCGGATTTGACCTGCACCGCTCCAACATCCTGCTCGATGACGGCGCGCGGCTGACCGGCGCGGTGGCCGAGCCGATCCTGGACCGCGACGCCAAGCTCGCCGAACTGCACGCGCTCGCCGCCACCCACCCCGACGGCACCGCCGCCGCGCTCGCGATCGGCGATGGCGCCAACGATCTGGCGATGATCACCAAGGCCGGGCTCGGCATCGCCTATCACGCCAAGCCCGTGGTGGCGGCCGCGGCTTCCCAGCGGATTCTGCATGCCGATCTGCGCGCCGCCTTGTTCGCGCAAGGCTATCACACCGACGAATTCGTTTCGTGACCTCGCCCGACGGCCCTCCCATCGGCGAGACGATCGGGCAAAAGACCCGCCGGTGGCTCGCGATTCTCGGCCCCGGCCTGGTCACCGGTGCGGCCGATGACGACCCCAGCGGCATCGCCACCTACAGCCAGGTCGGCGCCGCGTTCGGCTATGGCCTCGCCTGGGTGATGCTGTTCAGCTACCCGCTGATGGCGGTGACGCAGGCCATCAGCGCGCGCATCGGCTGCGTGACCGGCAGCGGCATCGCGCAGAATCTGCGCTTTCATTATCCGCGCTGGTTCCTGCGCGCGGTGGTGGTGATCCTGCTGGTTGCCAATGTCGCCAATCTGGGAGCCGACCTCGGCGCGATGGGCGAGGCGGTGCAGATTCTGGCCGGCGGGCCGGTGATCGCCTACACCATCGCCGCCGCCGCGCTGTGCGTGCTGCTGGAGGTTTTTCTCAGCTACCGGCGCTATGCCGAAGTGCTGAAATTCCTGACCCTGTCACTGTTTTCCTATGTCGCGGTGGTGTTCGCGGTGCATGTGCCCTGGGGCACCGCGCTGCGCGACACCTTCATCCCGACCCTGGTGCCCGACGCCACCCACGCAACCGCCCTGGTCGCCGTGCTCGGCACCACCATCTCGCCCTATCTGTTCTTCTGGCAGGCCGCACAGGAAGTGGAGGAACAGCTTCGCCGCACGGTGAAGCCGCTCTACACCACCCCGGCCACCGCCGGACCCGAACTGGCACGCATGACCGCCGATACCTGGGTGGGCATGGGATATTCCAATCTCATCGCGCTGTTCATCATCATCGCCACCGCCGCGACCCTGCATGCCTCCGGCATCACCGACATCGAAACCTCGGCACAGGCCGCCGAGGCGCTGCGCCCGATCGCCGGGGATTTCACCTTCGCCCTGTTCGCCTGCGGCATCATCGGCACCGGGCTGCTCGCGGTGCCGGTGCTGGCCGGCTCGGGCGCCTATGCGGTGTGCGAATGTTTCGACTGGACAGCCGGGCTCGATCACAAGCTGCATGACGCGCGCGCCTTCTACGGGGTGATCGCGGTCTCCACGCTGATCGGTCTGGCGCTGAATTTCGTCGGCATCGATCCAATCAAGGCGCTCTACTGGTCGGCGGTGCTGAACGGCGTGCTGGCCGCGCCATTGATGGCGACGATGCTGCTGATCGCGACCAACGCGAAGATCATGGGCGCGCTGGCCCTGCCCGGCTGGATGCGCCTGACCGGGTGGCTCGCCACCGCGGTGATGGCGCTGGCCTCGATCGGGTTTCTGGTTTTGTCAGCATGAGAAACTCTCACCAGCGCCTGGACAGCACCCGCCCCATCGCCCCGGTGAGCATGTCCAGCTCCGCCGCATCGATGGTCAGCGCCGGGGTCAGATAAACAACGTCGCCGATCGGCCTGATCCACACACCCTCGGCGACGAATTGGGCGCGCAGCGCGGCCACATCGTCGATCCGCTCCAACTGCACCACCCCGATCGCACCGAGCGCGCGCACATCCACCACGCCGGGCAGATCGCGACACGGCGCGAGCCCGGCGAGCAGCGCGGCCTCGATCGCGCGGGCCTGGCCGAGCCGATCATGCGCCGCGAACAGCTCAAGCGACGCCAACGCCGCAGCACAGGCCAGCGGATTTGCCATATAGGTCGGTCCGTGCATCAGCGCGTCCGCCGGATCGTCCGAGCAGAAATGCGCGAACATCTCCGCGCTCGCCACGCAGGCCGACAGCGCCATGGTGCCGCCGGTGAGCGCCTTGGACAGGGTGACGATGTCGGGCATGACCCCGGCGCGATGGGCTGCGAACATCGCGCCGGTGCGGCCGAAGCCGGTGAAGATTTCATCAAAGATCAAGGGCAAGCCGAGCATGTCCGCGGTCGCGCGAATCCGCCGCAGCACCTCGGGCGCATGAAACCGCATCCCCGCCGCGCCCTGCACCAGCGGCTCCACGATGATCGCGGCAAGGCCCGGCGCGGCCGCCGCGACCACCCGCTCGAAGGCGGCGATCGAGGCATCATCGGCGGGCAACGGCGCGCGCGGCTGGTCGGCCAGCAGGTGCGCAAAGCGGCGATGCATCCCCCCCCGCGGATCGCTGATCGCCATGGTGGCGAAGCTGTCGCCGTGATAGCCGCCCTCGAAGCACAGGATTTTGGTGCGCCGGGTGATGCCGCGATTGATCCAGCTCTGCACAGCGATCTTCATCGCCACCTCGACCGCGATCGAGCCGGATTCGGCGAAGAACACACGCGACAGATCGCCGCCCAGCAGTTCGACCAGACGGCTGGCAAGCCGCATCGCAGGGGCATGCGCCAGCCCGCCGAACATCACATGCGGCATCGCGTCGAGCTGCGCGCGCACCGCCGCGGCGATCGCGGGATGGTTGTAGCCGTGGCAGGCGGTCCACCAGCTCGCCACGCCATCGACCAGCCAGCGCCCATCGTCGAGCTGGATCCGACACCCCTGGGTGCGCACCGCCACCGGCGGCGGCGGCGCGGTGTGCATCTGCGTGTAGGGCAGCCACAGATGCGAAAACCCGTCCGGCGGCGTGGTCACCGGGTCGCGGCCATCCCCAGCCGCGCCAGCAGCGACGCATCGCGCGGCGGCGCCACATTGCCGGTGGTCAACAGCTTCTCACCGGCAAAGATCGAGTTGGCACCGGCAAGAAAACACAGCGCCTGGGTCGCGTCATCCATCGCCTCGCGCCCGGCGGACAGGCGCACGAAGGCGCGCGGCATGGTGATGCGCGCCGCCGCGATGACGCGCACGAAATCGATCGGATCGAGCGGCGCGGCGTCGGCGAGCGGGGTTCCCTCCACCCGCACCAGCGCGTTGATCGGCACGCTTTCAGGATGCGCCGGCAGACTTGCCAAGGTGGCGATCAGCCCAGCCCGCCCGTCGGCGTCCTCACCCATGCCGACGATGCCGCCACAGCACACCGCGATGCCCGCGTCGCGCACATGGCCCAGCGTGTCGAGCCGGTCCTGATAGGTGCGCGTCGAGATGATCCCGCCATACAGTTCCGGTGCCGTATCGAGATTGTGGTTGTAGTAGTCAAGCCCCGCGTCACGCAGCGCATGCGCCTGGCCGTCGGTCAGCATGCCCAGCGTCACGCAGCTTTGCAGGCCAAGGTCGCGCACGCCCGCGATCATCGCCGCGACCCGCGCGATGTCGCGGTCCTTGGGCGCGCGCCAGGCCGCCCCCATGCAGAAACGACTGGCGCCGGCATCCTTCGCCGCACGCGCGGCGGCCAGCACCTCGCCCAGCTCCATCAGCCGCCCGGCTTCAAGCCCGGTGTCATAGGCAACACTCTGCGGGCAATAGGCGCAATCCTCGGGGCAGCCGCCGGTCTTGATCGACAGCAGCGTGGCCACCTGGATTTTGGTCGGATCGTGCCAGGCGCGATGCACCCCCTGGGCGCGCCAGATCAGCTCGGGGAAAGGCAGTCCCATCAGGGCGGCCACCTCCGCGCGGGTCCAGTCATGGCGGGGCGGGGCGTCCGCCGTGGCGATCGAGCTGTCGAGCATCGTCAGGTCCCTGTGTTCAATCCTGCCAAGCGGTTCTAATAGTCCGCCCATGCAGTCACTGGAAGCCTTCGCCGCCGCCCGGCTGGCCGAGCTCGACGCCCGCGGCCTCCGCCGCCGGCTGGTGCAAAGCCCGCGCACCGACGCGATCCACATCCTGCGCGACGGGCGCGCGCTGATCAGCTTCTGCTGCAACGATTATCTTAATCTCTCGCGCCATCCCGCGGTGATCGAGGCAGCCATCGCCGCCACCCGCGCGCATGGCGTGGGCGCCGGCGCCTCGCGGCTGGTCACCGGCAATCATCCGCTGTTCGCCGGGCTGGAGGCGCGGCTCGCGCGGGCGAAGGGCACGCAGGATTGCGTGGTGTTCGGCTCTGGATATCTGGCCAATGTCGGCATCGTGCCCACGCTGGCCGGCAAGGACGATCTGGTGCTGGTGGATGAGCTGGCGCATGCCTGCCTGTGGGCCGGCGGACAGTTGTCGGCGGCCAAATTGTTGCGGTTTCGGCACAACGACCTGAACCATTGCGCCGCGCTGCTGGCAGCCCATCGCGGCAGCCATCGCCATGCGCTCATCCTGACCGATGGCGTGTTCTCGATGGATGGCGATCTCGCGCCGCTGGGCGCCCTCGCCGCCGTTTCCGAGGCGCATGACGCCTGGCTGATGAGCGATGACGCGCACGGCATCGGCGTGCTGGCCGAGGGGCGCGGCTCGTCGCACCTGCCAGGTGCCGGCGCGGTGCCGCTGCAGATGGGCACCTTGTCGAAAGCCGTTGGTGGCTATGGCGGATATCTGTGCGCCTCGCACGCGGTGGTGGAACTGATCAAGACCCGCGCGCGCTCCTTCGTCTATTCCACCGGGCTGCCGCCAGGGGTGGTGGCCGCCGCCTCGGCGGCACTCGACGTGATCGCCGCGACACCCGAACTGTGCGCCCGGCCGGTGGAACGTGCCCGCCTGTTCACCCGCCTTTGCGATCTGCCCGAGGCGCA
>DAHWBL010000328.1 GCA_027323595.1 Acetobacteraceae bacterium
TAGATCACCAACCCGACCACCAGTGCCAGGAACTCCGGCGTCAGCGTGACGCCACCGACAAAATTGAAGCCGCGCAAGTGCGGACGATCAATGTTGGGAAGCGCGTCTGGCACGAGCAGGGCAATGATCGGAAAAATCAACAGCAGCAAAAAAAGATATCGCGAGAACCGAATCGCCGAGAGTGTCACGACGGCCACCAACATCGCAGCCGCAAGCAGATGCTGGTCCCATTGCAGCATCGGCAGGACCAATCCGCGATTGGAAATGAAGGCGCTGCCGATCGTCCATGCCTGTCGAGCGCCTGGAAGCGCCCGCATGGCGCCGTACCACATCAGCAACTGCAACAATAAAGGGGTGCCGCGCAGGATTTCGACATAGGTCGTGGCGCACCCGCGCGCGATGCGATTTCGGGTCAGCCGCGCGATCCCCACCATCGCGCCGATCGCGCTCGCAAAAACGATGCCGATGGTTGCCGCCTTGAGCGTGTTGAGCATCCCGATCAACAGTGCCCGGCCGTAGGAGCTTTGCGACGGCACGAAGCCGATTAGCGATTCCGCGATCGGGATCGGCGCCGCCCTGGTCAAATAGGAAAAGCCGGTGGCGATATGACGCACCTCAAGGTTGCGCACCACATTGCCGACCAGCCACCAGACAAAGACACCAAGCGTTGCAAGCAGCAGGAACTGCCAGAGCCATCCACGCACACGCTCGCTGCGCAGGAGCCTTGGCATCATCGGCTCAGCGCAAAGGCGGCGCGTATTGCAGGCCGCCTTTTGTCCAGAGGCGATTCAATCCGCGGTCCAGCCCCATCGGCCCGATATCGCGGCGCCACTCCTCGCCATAATTGCCAACCGATTTCACCACGACCGCGGCGAAATCCGGCGCCAGGCCAAGCTGGCGCCCAAGATCGCCGTCGCTGCCGAGCAGGCGACGAATATCGGCGTTGCTGGTCGATCCAAAACCATCGACGTTGCTTGAATCAACGCCAAGCTCCTCGGCGGCGACCTGTGCGGAAAATGTCCAGCGAACAATGTCAAACCACTTGTCATCGCCTTTTCGGACCATCGGCCCAAGCGGCTCCTTGCTGATGATTTCGGGAAGAATGACAAACTCGTTCGGGTTGGGCAGGGTTGTCCGATATCCTGCCAGTTGCGACCCGTCCGTCGAGTAGGCATCACACCGACCCGCCAGGAACGCCGAATGAATTTCCTGAAGATCCTGAATGGTGACCGAACTGAATTTAAGGGTATGCGCGCGGAAGAAATCGGCGATCGCCAATTCAGTGCTGGTGCCGGGCTGGACGCAGATGGTGGCGCCGTCGAGCATGGTGGCGGAATCCACCGCGAGCGATTTTTTTACCATGAATGCGGTGCCATCATAATAATTGACGCCAGCGAACAATAACCCGAGGCCGGCCTCTCGCCCCAGGGTCCAGGTGGTGTCGCGGACCAGGATATCGACCTCCGCGGATTGCAACGCGGTGAACCGGTTGGTGGTGGTGAGGGGCACAAATCGCACTTTGTTGGCGTCGCCCAAGGCTGCGGCGGCAACCGCGCGACATCCGTCGGCGTCAAGTCCGCGCATGACACCCTGGCTATCGGGCAGCGAAAATCCTGGTATATTGCCGGCGACGCCGCAAACCAGCACGCCGCGCGCGCGCACTGCGTCCAGCGTCGCGCTGCCGCTTGACTGCGCGTGCGCGAGGCCGGACACAGCCGACAGCCACAGTAGCATGGTCACCCACATCCAACGCATGTCAGTCCCCGCAGCGATCACCTGGATCGGATCAGCCTTCACAGAAGTTGGTCTTTTTTTCAATCCCGCCTTGCGCGCGAAGCAGCCGGCATGACATCCCCCTGATGCTGCATCTTATCAAACTCGCCGTGGGGATTCGCGATGTCGCTCATCTGCGGGAAGTTCAAAGGCATCGCGCGGCCGCCAATCCGCCGCTGCGGCACCAGACCAGAAACGCGCCGCGACGGGTGGAGGAAATCCTTGATGGCGGCTCCATCTATTGGGTGATCAAGGGGTTTCTGGCCGCGCGCCAGCGGATCGTCGATATCGGGCAGGATACCTGGGATGATGGTTCGTCGTGCTGTGCACTTATGCTGCACCCCAGGCTTGTTCCGGTGATCGGGCGGGCGATCAAGCCGTTCCAGGGGTGGCGCTACCTCGAGCCGTCCGATGCGCCTCAAGACATTCCCGCGCGGCGGGCGCGGGGTGGCGAGGATGCCCTGCCGGAGGCGCTGCTTCGCGAACTTCGCGCGCTTTGTCTGATCTGACCTCGCTGGACACCCGATCGATCTACACTTCCGCGGGCGGTGCGCTATCATGGCGATCGTTCAGATAAGGACTTTGCCCATGCGCCCTTCCGGCCGCGCGCCACATCAAATGCGCGCCTTGAGCTTCACCCCCGGCTTTGCCCATCACGCCGAAGGGTCGTGTCTTATTCGGGCCGGCGGGACCGAGGTGTTATGCACCGCCAGCGTCGAGGGGCGGGTGCCGGGATTCCTGCGCAATTCCGGGCAGGGCTGGGTCACCGCCGAATATGGCATGCTTCCCCGCGCGACCCACACGCGTGGTGACCGTGAGGCGGCTCGTGGCAAGCAGTCCGGTCGCACGCAGGAAATCCAACGCCTGATCGGGCGCAGCCTGCGCGCGGTGGTGGACCGCGCGGTGCTGGGCGAAATGACGATCACCATCGATTGTGACGTTCTCAACGCCGATGGCGGCACGCGCTGTGCGTCGATCACTGGCGCGTGGGTGGCACTCTGTCTGGCGGTCGATCATCTGATTCGCATGAAAGTCCTGAAGGCATCGCCGATCATCGGCCAGGTCGCGGCGATATCGGCCGGGCTGTTCGAGGGTGCCGCCGTGCTCGATCTTGACTATGCCGAGGACAGTTCGGCGCAGGCCGATGCCAACTTCGTGCTGACACACGACGGCGGGATTGTCGAAATTCAGGGCACCGCCGAGCGCACGCCATTTTCGGAGACGCAGTTTCTCGATTTGCTCGGCCTGGCCAAGCTCGGCGCGGCTGAATTGTTTCAGGCCCAGCGCACGGCACTCGCGTCGGCGCGCGGGCAGTGATGGACGGGCCTCGGTCAGCGGGGTCGCCAACGCGGCGTGTCGGGCGCGGCGAACGTCTTGTGCTTGCCACACATAATCAGGGCAAGGCTGCCGAGATTCGCACGCTGCTCCAGCCGCTTGGGATCGAGGTCGTCTCCGCGGGTGATCTTGGTCTCGCCGAGCCCATCGAGGACGCGCCGGATTTCGTCGGCAACGCGCGCATCAAGGCGCTCGCCGCCGCCCGCGCCGCCGGGCTGGTCGCGCTGGCCGATGATTCCGGCTTTTGTGTTGCCGCGCTGGACGGCGCGCCAGGCGTGTTGTCGGCCCGATGGGCGGGTGCGTCGAAAGACTTCAATGCCGCGATGGCCTTGGTTCATGCGCGCCTGGGTGCGCGGCAGGATCGTCGGGCCTGGTTTGTCTGCGCTTTGTGTCTGGCGTGGCCGGACGGTCACACGGCGAGCTTCGTCGGGCGTGTCGATGGTGTCGCGGTGTGGCCGCCGCGCGGGTCGTTTGGCTTTGGCTATGATGCGATGTTCGAGCCGGCTGGCGAGAAATTGACCTATGGCGAGATGGACCCGTCGATGAAGCACGCGACAAGCCATCGGGCGCGCGCTTTCGCGCAGATGTTGGCGACAAGCTTCGGGTGATGCGGCGAGGTTCGCGTCAGCGGTCGGTTGGGGTTGAGGGGCGATGATGAAGCCGTTGGCGATCTACGTGCACTGGCCGTTCTGTCTTTCAAAATGCCCTTACTGCGACTTCAACTCGCATGTTCGGGAGCGAATCGAGCAGGACCGGTTCGGGGCCGCGTTGCGGGCCGAGCTCGCCTGGGAGGCAGCGCGCCTTGGTCCGCGCACGGTCGGGTCTATTTTTTTCGGCGGCGGAACGCCGAGCCTGATGGAGCCACGGATCGTGGCCGATATCATTGGCGATGCTGGCCGGCTTTTCGCGCTCGCGGATGGGTGCGAAATCACGCTGGAGGCCAATCCGACCAGCGTGGAATCGGGACGGTTGGCCGCGTTTGGCTCAGCGGGAGTGAATCGTCTCTCGCTTGGCGTGCAAAGTTTGCGTGATGATGCGTTGAAGTTTCTTGGCCGTCAGCACGATGCCGCACAGGCGCGCGCCGCGCTGCGCG
>DAHWBL010000331.1 GCA_027323595.1 Acetobacteraceae bacterium
GGCGATGAATCCGGCGCTGATCCTGCTGACCACGAGCTTCGAGGGCGGACCGCGCGAGAATTGGCGGCTGTGGCACACCGCGCTGCAAGGCGCGCGCGGCGTGGTGGTTTGGGATGAGACCGGGGATTTCGCCGCCGCGGATGGAAAAATCGGCGCGCGCGGGCGCTCGGTGGCCGCGAGCCTTGCCGAATTGTCGGGTGGGGTGGGTGATCTGCTGATCGCCGCGCGCCCGGACCCTGGCACGGTGGGGGTGGTGTATTCGCCGGCGAGCTTTCGGGTGAACTGGATCCTCGACCATCGCGATGATGACGGCTGGGCGATGCGCAGCGCCGAGGACGAGCTGGCGGAAAACGCGATCCGGGCGGCGGTGCGGCACAGCGTCGCTGCCTTGCAGGCCGCCGGGATCGGCTTTCACTGGATCAGCCCCGACGAACTGGAAGGACCGGCGCGGGCGGGCGAAAAAGCCGTGCTGCTGCCGCATGTGCTGGCGCTGTCCGAGCGCGCGGCGACGGCGCTGCGGGCGCGGGCGACCGGTGGTGAGCACCTGATCGGCGACATCGCACCGGGCGCATGGGACGAACATGCGCGGCGACGCCGCGCCGGCCCGGCGCTGCCGGTGCGCCTGGTGGCGGAGATGGACGAGGCCGGACTCGCCAGCGCCCTGGAGGCGGCCGGAGTGGTCCCGCCGGCGCGGCTTGAGGGCGCGGTGCCGGTTGGCACCCAGATGCGCCTGCTGCGGGTCGGCGCGAGCCGGATCATCGCCGTCGAACTGCCGGCGCCGGCGTCCGGGCCCGCGGATGCCGCCGAGCCTGCGGCGGTGAAGCTGCGGCTGGTGCTGCCCGCACCGATGTGGGTTCGTGACCTGCATTCCACGCTGGCGGCGCGGCGTGGCGAGACAATCGACATCACGCTTTCGGCCACGCGGCCGGCACTGATCGGCCTGTCGGGTGAGGAGCCGGCCGCGCCGGTGCTGCTGGCGCCAGCCGCGGCGATGGTGGGCGAGGCGGTGCATCTGCGCGTCGGCGGGGCGGTCACGCCGGGGCAGCGGCTGGAGCTGGTGGATCCGTCGGCGCAGACGGTTGCCGCCTATGGCGGGTCGATGCCGCCGGGGGGCGTGGTGTGGCATCCGGTTGTTTCGGATAAAAAAGGATGCTGGCGCGCGCTGCTCGTCGACCCGCTCAGCGGGGCGACCGCCGAGCGCGGGGTGTGCCTGCGCTGATCACCGCTTGAAAACGAATCGCTCTGGTATCATCGTTTTGGTCACAGACGGTCCAGCGCGGGAGGCGATGATGGTGCTGTTCGGTTTCTTGCAGAATCTGTTTGGCGTGATGCTCACCGTGGCTGGTGCCTCGGTGCTGCTGATGTGGGGAATTGATGATTACGTGAACATACGAATGGGATATTTCGGAGGATATATCAGCTTTCTTGACTACACGGTTCCGGGTTGGTGGGGATTTGTAATGCTTATCGCCGGGCAGTATTTTACCTTTGTGTCGGATCGGATGGCGCGCCAGCAAAGCCCGATCCGCTGAAACCATGCCCAAGGGGGTTGAGAAATCCTGACAATCGGCTGCCCGCGCGGTGCGATGATTCGGCGAAAATGGCGTCCAGATCAGCCTGGTTGACAAGAAACGACATTCTGCCCGGTGCCTGCGGTGCCGTCGACAACCGCGCCATTTCAGCAATGTTTCGATCGCCCGCCGCGAAGTTAATATATCGAATTCGCACCGAAATCCCGAGGTCCGAAGCCGGTATTTTATCGAAACGATTTCATTCGAACCGCTCGATCGCCCGGCCGGCGGCGCGGGCCAGCGCGGTGCCGGCTTCGACCCAGAACAGCTCGGTGGTGCGGGTGGCGAGCGAGAGCTTGTAGCGCTCATGCCCGGCGAGAAAATCATAGATGTGGTCGCCGCGGGCGAAGGCGAGGCGGATCGCGGCGTGGTGGCTGCTCAGACCGGGTTTTTCGGCTCCTCCGGCGGCGGTGTAGTCGAAGCCGGACTGGTAGCACAGCACCCGGCCGCGATGATGGAAGTTGTAGAGAAATCCAAGCTCGCGCGGCCCGGCGGTGATGCGCAGCAGATCGATCTCGCCGCGCGGAAACGCCTCGGTGATCAGCGCCTGATGAAAACGCTGCACGAACCCCGTGGCGAAGGCGCCAGGCTGGCCACGCGCGGTGCGGCGGCCCTGATGCAGCGTGACCAGGCGGGCGAACCAGGCGCGCGCGGTCGGCAGGTCCGGTGCCGGGGTCGCGGTGATCGGGCCGGTGGCGGCAAAGGCGCGGTCCGAGCGGCGGAGCTGCGCGCGGGAGTTGGCGCTGAGGCCGGCGAGCCACGCATCGGCGCCGGCGCGCTCATCCAGATCGATCCAGGGCGCGGGGCGGGTCGCGCGCAGCCGATGGCGCGTCGGCGCGAGCGCGGCAAGGGTGGTCGCGTCGATCCCCGACAGCCGCAACGGCCCCCACCGCGCGCCGGCGAGGCTGGCCAGAACCCGCGCGGCAAGGACAGGGTCGCCCGGTTCGAGCAGCGGCGCGTTATGTTCGATGAACAGGCTGTCCGGCTCGGCGCGCCCGCTTTCCGACAGCAGCAGCCGGCCGCGATGGCGGTTGCACAGCGCGAGCCCCACCAGCCTGCCGTCGCGCCACGCGCGCAGCAGCAGCGGCCGGTCGAACCGTTCCTCGGCGAGCGGGCCAAGCCAGCTCCAGCTTTGGAAGAAGCTTGGATGCGCGCGCGCCTCCAATGCCCGCCAGTCGGCGGCAAGGCTGGTCCAGTCAACCGAGCGGTCGAGCGTCAGGCGCATCAGGTCTGATGCGGCGGCGGAGCGCGCATGGCAAGCCGTGGGGTGCGAAAATCCCGGCCCGGTCCCGGCGCTGGCCAGGCGCCGATGGCTGGGGCAAGA
>DAHWBL010000342.1 GCA_027323595.1 Acetobacteraceae bacterium
CGGCGAAGGAGATTCTGGTCGCGTACCTGAAGCTGTCGGCCACCGCCGCGGCGCAGGTGGACCCGCCGAAACTGAAGGCGGACGTGACCGCCGACGAGCTGAACGTGATGCAGCGGATCATGCTGAAGCAAGGCATGTTGCCGGCGGCCCTGGACACGAGCACCTTGGTCGCGCGGTAGCCAGAGGGAGAATTGGCAATGACCTCAGACACTCGCCGGCGCGTCCGCCCAGCTTTGCCGATCGCGGTGGTGACGCTCGCGTTGCTGGCGGCAGGATCGGCGCGGGCGGATTTCTTCGATGATGCGCGCCGAACCTTTCAAACCGACATCCCGCATTTCTTCCAGGACGACATCCCCTGCGCCTTCGGCGGGCAGCCGACGAGCCACACCCGCACCTCCTGCAAATCCTCCGGCGGGCCGGGCAAACACACCAACGACCATCCCGCCGCCCAGCCACCCAAACCGAACGGAAATGCGCCCACGCCGCCCGGTTCGGGCCAATAACGGCGCACCCGTCTCAGCCCGCGAGCGGCGCGCGCCCGCGGATCAGGTCGGCGGCTTTTTCGGCCATCATCAGCACGCAGGCATTGATGTGCGCCGAGACCATGTCGGGCATCGCCGCCGCGTCCACCACGCGCAGGCCCTCCACGCCCAGCACGCGCAATTGCGGATCGAGCACGCCACCGATCGCGCAACTGCCGGCCGGGTGGTGCGCGGTAAGGACCGCGCGGCGCAGCCAGTCATCGATCTGCGCGTCGGTTTTCACCTCCGCCCCGGGCGTCAGCTCCTGCCCGCGAAACGGCGCGAGCGGCGCCTGATGCGCAACCTCGCGCGCGCGCTTCACCCCCTCGCGAAGACGCGGCAAATCCTCTGGTGCCGACAGGAAATTATACATGATGCGCACGGGGTCGGCAGGGTCCGCCGAGCGCAGCCGAACCTCGCCGCGACTGTTGGGGTGCAGCAGGCAGGGGCGGATGCCAAAGCCGTCCAGATAGGCGGCCCGGATGCCGGGGAACCACATATGCGCGCCGGCGGCGGTGCCGCGAAACATGAACTCCAGATCGGGAGCTTCCAGATCGGGGCTGGTTTTCAGGAAAGCGTGCAATCCGCCAGGCACCACGGTGGCGACGCCGGTGCCGAACATATATGCCTCGATCATGCCCCAGGCGATGCGGTCGAACCGCATGACATCGCGAAACGGGCCGCCATCGGGGCGGGTGTACATCATGTAGGCGGCCAGATGGTCCTGCAGATTATGCCCCACCGGCAGATCGACCA
The DNA here is from genome assembly GCA_027323595.1 of Acetobacteraceae bacterium. Lineage (GTDB taxonomy): Bacteria > Pseudomonadota > Alphaproteobacteria > Acetobacterales > Acetobacteraceae > CAIVDX01. The sequence continues at coordinate 1,278 of DAHWBL010000342.1, forward strand.
GTGCTGCGATGTCCATCTCGCGCAGATGCGCCGCCGGGCCGATGCCTGACAGCATCAGGATCTGCGGTGAATTGAAGGTGCCGGCGGACAAAATCACCTCGCGCGCCGCCAGCGCGCTGGCCTTGGTGCCCGCGTGGCTGAATTCCACACCCACCGCGCGGGTGCCGCGCAGCATCACCCGCCTGGTCAAGGCCCGTGTCCTGACCGTGAGGTTCGCGCGCTTTAGTGCCGGCCGCAGGAACGCCCGCGCCGAGGAGGACCGGCGGCCGTTGCCGATGGTGTATTGGCTACGCCCGAACCCTTCCTGATCGGCGCCGTTGTAATCGTCGGTCACCGGGTAGCCCGCGGCGCGTCCGGCCTGGGTCCATGCGTCAAACAGCGGATCGGTGGTTTTGGCGAATTCGGTATGCAGCGGCCCGTCGCCGCCGCGATATTCGCTCGCCCCGCCCTGCCAGGTTTCGCAACGCCGGAAATAGGGTAGCACCTCGCGATAGGACCAGCCGGTGGCACCGTTGCGGGCCCAGCGATCGTAATCGCCGCGATGCCCGCGGGTGTAGGCCATGACATTGATCGACGACGAGCCGCCGAGAACCTTGCCGCGCGCGGCTTCGATCTTTCGATTGTTGAGGTTGGGCTCCGGTTCGGTCTGGTAATGCCAGTCGAACATGTGCCGGTCGTGCAGCTTGCCCAGACCGAGCGGAATGCTGATATAGGGATGCAGGTCGCGACCGCCGGCTTCGAGCAACAGCACGCGGCAGGCCGGGTCCTCGCTCAGCCGGTTGGCGAGCACGCACCCCGCGGAACCCGCGCCGACGATGATGTAGTCATATTCTGCGGGTTTTTGCATGCGCTCGGCTCCGGTGATGGCGCGCGGACAAGGTCAGGACGCGAGATGCAGCAGGCGCGCGGGCGTCTGCCGCAGCATCATGTCGATGTCGGCCTCGCCCACGCCGCGCGCGCGCAGCCGGGGCAGGAATTCGACGAAGATGGTGCCATAGCTGGTGCCGCCATGGCGGCGCAGCCTTGTGTGGCGCGCCATGTCCGAGGAGATGACCAGCTGCCGCCCAAGCCCCGCCGCACAGGCGCCGGCGACGAGGTCGGCGTAATCGTCGTAGCTGGGGCCTTTGGAAAAGCCGATCTGGTCGATGCCCATGGTCACGCCGGTGGCGGCAATTGCGCGCAGATCCGCCACATTGCCAAAGCCGTGCATGTGGCTGATCAGCATGCGCGCGGGGTCGAGGCCGGCGGCGCGCAGCCGGGCGATTTGCCAATGTGCCTGCTCGGGCCTGGTGGTGTGGGTGACCACCGCGGCCCCGCTCACGCGCGCGGCGCGCGCGGCGGCGTCGAAGATGCGCCCGGTGGTGGGGCAGGGGGCCTGCGCGCCGGAGCCGATCTTGATCACGCCGCAACGGATGTCGGTGTCGTCGATGCCTTCGGTGAGCTCGCGCACCATGCGGCTGTAGAGCGCATCCTCGCTGGCCTGTTCTGCAGACTCCGGAATCGGGTCCCAGTAATACCCGGTGGCGCAGACCACCTGCAGGCCGGCCGCCGCACCGATGCGCCGGCAGGCCCGCACGTCGCGGCCGAACCCGTCGGCGCTGAGATCGACCACCGCGGCAAGGCCGTGGCCGCGCGCGACATCGCCAAGGTCGGCGGCGATGTCGGCCTCGTGCGCCGGGCCCAGCACGGTCTGCGGTCCCTTGCGGTCGGACAGGTCGATCTGCAGATGTTCATGCATCAGCACCGGGCCGCCAAGGCCGGTGATGTCGCCGGTGACGGTGCGGATCATGCGCGGTTCAAAGCCGCTGGCGCGCGAGCAGCACCATGCAGCCCGCCGAGACCACCACCGCGCCCGACAGCACCGCCATCGCCCCGGTGAACCCGCCTGTCGCCGCCAGCAGATATCCGATCATCACCGGCGAGAGCGCACCGGTGGTCTGGGCGATGAACGAGCGCACGCCCTGGCTCTGGCTCATCTCCTTGGTGCCGACCAGGCTGTGAAACAGCATCTCGCCGTTGGAGATGCCGATCTGCTGCGCGCACAGCGCCAGGATCATCAGCACCACGCTGGCGGTGGCACCCGGCACCAGGGCCGCGGAGATCAAAAACACTCCGCCGAGCAGCCAGCCGAAACCGGCCAGCGCCGAGCGGCGGAACAGCCGGTCCGACAGCAATCCGCCGGCGATGATGACGGCGATGGCGCAGCCATAGACCACGAAGGTCAGATAGCCCGAGGTGCTGAACGAATAGCCGCGCGCCTGGCGCAGATAGGATGGCAGCCAGGTGGACCAGCCCCAGAAGAAGATGGTGTTTCCCGAGATGGCGGCGACCGCGAGCCAATAGCGGTAATTGTGCCAGAAGCTCTTGACGCCGCGCAGGATGCGGCCGGGCGCATCGTCATTATTCTCGATGGCGCCAGCAAGAACCAGGTCGCGCTCGGCGGCGTTGACCAGCCTGTGCTCGCCGGGCGTGTCGCGCATCAGGAACCAGACCATCGGCAGCGGCACCAACAGCGCGATGAAGCCGAGCACATGGAACTGGATGCGCCAGCCGAAATGCACGATGAGCCCGGTGACCAGCAGCCCGGTGAGCATCGGGCCGATCATCGTGCCGCACCACCAGAACGCGGTCGCGCGCCCGCGCTCGCGCAGCCCGAACCAGTTGGCGACCAAGGTGAGCGTGACCGGATAGAGTGCCGCCTCGCCGAAGCCGAGCAGAAAGCGCCACAGCAGCAACGCCTCATAGCTGTGCGCGAAGCCCGACCCGAAACAGGTCACCGCCCAGATCAGCAGGCTGATGGCCGCCGCACGGCGCGGGCCGATGCGCGCGACCACCCAGCCCCAGAACGGCGCGGTCAGCGCATAGGAGATGAACAGGCTGCCGGCGAGCCAGCCCAGCCGCGCGGGTTGGCCGACAAGGTCCAGTTCCTTGAGAAAGGTGGGGTTGGCCATGACGATGCCGATGTTGCTTTTATCGAACATCGACACCGTCCACAGCACCAGCAGGGTCGGCGCGATCAGCCGCCAGCGTACCCTGGTGGCGAGCGCGGCGTCGGCGACATCCGCACCGCCGACGGTTCCTTGCAGCATGCCCATGGCGCCTGGTGCCTTCCCCCGACTTTGGTGCGACCGTGGCTGCGTGGCCCGGACTGCGTTGAACCGATGGTCGGGCTGGCGTGCGGGCATGTCAAGAAGGCCGCGCCTGGCACGCATTGTTGCAGCGCACCCAACCGGCGGGGAGGCGTTGGTCTTGTCGAGGCATCGAAGTTGGAGTAGCGATACGAGCGCGGGATGTTCCGAAAAGAGCTGGCCGACCAGCCCTTCGATTCGCGCTGGTCGCGGCTTTGATCGGACACAAGCAGGAGGAAACAAATGCCGTATAACGATAATGACACCGGCTGTGAAACAATCGGTCGCGAGGCGCCAGATCAGGCATCCGCGCATGGCGGCGACCAGCCGCTCACCCCGGCACAACTGCGCAGTTCGCGCCGGATTTTCATCAAGGGCGTCATCTCGTCGGGGGCCGCCATCTCGGCGAGCAGCTACGTGTTCCGCGACGGGGTCGTGCCGGGTGCCCACGCCGCCACGGCGGCCGGGTCGGTGGAGCGTCTGATCACGCTCAACATCAACGGGCGGGATCGCCGGGTCGATGTGCTGCCGCAGGAAACCCTGGCGCATACGTTGCGCTACAAGCTCGGTCTGACCGGCACCAAGATCGGCTGCGACCACGGCGAATGCGGTGCCTGCACCGTCATTTCCGACAACATCGCGGTCTATTCCTGCACCACCCTCAGCCACCGCATGCGCGGCCGCAAGATCGTCACCATCGAGGGGGTCGAGGGGCCGGATGGCAAACTGCACAAGGTGCAGCAGGCATTCATCGATGAGCTCGGTCCGCAATGCGGGTTCTGTACTCCCGGTCAGGTGATGTCGGCGGTGGCCCTTCTCGCGGGCAACCCGAAGCCGACCATCGACGAGGCGCGGCTTGGCATGTCGGGCAATCTCTGCCGCTGCGGTGCCTATGACCATTATCTGAACGGCGTGATGCGCGCCGCGGGGGAGGCATAACATGGCATATCAACTGCTGGGCAAGAATTTCGTCCCGCCCGACATCGCCGCCAAAGTTACCGGGCGGGCAAAATATTCCGAGGATTTCCGCGCCGAGGGCATGCTGTTCTGCAAGCTGCTGACCAGCCCGATGCCGCACGCGCGGGTGCGCAACATCGATGCGTCCGAGGCGCTGAAAATGCCCGGCGTGATCGCCATTCTGACCCCCGACGACGTGCCGCAATTTCCTGATCCGGAGGACCTGATCCTCTACAAGGAGCCGTATTATGTCGGCGCGCCGATTTTGGCGGTGGCCGCGGTCGATGAACTCACGGCGGCCAACGCCATCGAGAAAATCAAGGTCGATCTGGAGCCGCTGCCGTTCACGCTCGATCCGCTCGACAGCCTGTATCCGGGCGGCCCCAACGCGCGCACCAACGGCAACGTCGCCAATGTCGGGCTGAAACTGCAAACCTTGAAGTGGGACGCAGCCGCCTTCGCCAAGGCCGAGGCCGACACCCTGCCGCTGGGCACGCCGTCCGAAAGCTGGAGCTACGGCGATGTCGAGGCCGGATTCCGCGACGCCAAGGTGGTGGTCGAGGAAAGCTTCGTCACCGCGAGCTACGCCCATCATTCGATGGAGCCGCGCTCGGCCATGGCCTATTGGGAAAACGGCAAGTGCTTCCTGCACGGCTCCTCGCAGAGCCAGTCCTTCATGGTGCCGGGCATGGCGCGCTATGTCGGCATCAAGCCCGAGGAACTGGTCTACATCGCCGAATTCTGCGGTGGCGGCTTCGGGTCCAAGGGCACGCCCTACCCGATCATGTCGATCCCGGCGCACATGTCCAAAAAGACCGGTCGGCCGGTGATGATGCGCATCACGCGGGCCGAGGAATACACCAACGGCTATGGCCGCGGCGGGTTCCAGGGCTGGGTCAAGATGGGCTTTCGCGCCGACGGCCGCATGACCGCGGTCGACATGTATATTGTCGGCGAGAACGGTCCCAATCAGGGTTTTTGGGATTTCCGCAATGCCGGCGAGGCGGTGTCGGTGGTCTATCAGCCGCTGGCCATGCGCTGGCGCGGAACCTCGGTGCTGACCAACACCCCCCCGCGCACCGCCCAGCGCGGCCCAGGCGAAAACCAGACCGCGTCGGCCATCGAGCCGATCCTGGACAAGGCGGCCCGGCAACTTGGCATCGACCGGCTTGCCATCCGCCACATCAACGCGCCTGACAACCAGGGCAAGGTCGGCGCCGAACGCACGCCGCTGACCAGCGCCTATGTCAAGGAAGCTCTCGAAAAAGGCGCGAAGCTTTTCAACTGGGATGAGCGCAGCAAGCGCAGCGGACAGCGCAAGGGCAGCAAGGTGACCGGCGTTGGCATCGGCCAGGCGTTCCACCCATCCGGCGCGCACGGGTTCGACGGGCTGGTGCGGATCACGCCGGACGGCAAGCTGCACATCCACACCGGCGTCGGCAATCTGGGCACCTATTCCTACGCCGCCACCAGCCGCATCGCCGCCGAAGCGCTTGGATATGACTGGAAGAACGTGATCATCGAACGCGGTGACACGCGACGCGCCCTGCCGTGGAATCTGGGGCAGTTCGGCAGCAACACGTCGTTCACCATGTCGCGCACCAATTTCGTCGCGGCCGAGGACGCGAAGAAAAAGCTGCTCGACATCGCGGCCAAAAAGCTCGGCGGCGCGCCCGACGATTATGATCTGGCGAACGAAAAGATCGTCAGCAAAAAAGACCCTGGCAAATCCATGAGCTTTGCCGAGGCGGCGCAGGAAGCCATTTCCCTGGGCGGCGCCTACAGCGGCAAGGAAGTGCCGGACAATCTGAACCCGATGACCAAGGGCGCGGTGGCGCTCATCGCCGGAACCGGGCTGATCGGTGTCGCCAAGGACATGCTTCCGTTCAGCGGCATGCCGGCAACCTTCACGGTGGGCTTTGTCGAGATCGAGCTTGATCTTGAAACCGCGGAGACGCGGATCCTGGAATATGTCGGCGTCACCGATTGCGGAACCGTGATCCATCCGCAAAATCTGCACCACCAGGTCAAAAGCGGCGGCGTGATGGGGATCGGCATGGCGCGGTTCGAACGCTACGTGTTCGATCCGAAATACGGCATTCCGCTGGCGTCTGAACTGTATCTCAGCAAGCCGCCATCCTATCTGGACATGCCGCTTTCGGTGCAGGCCGATGCCGTGGACCTGCCCGATCCGCAAAGCCCCATGGGCACGCGCGGCATGGGCGAGCCGCCGCTCGGCGCCTCGTCCTCGTCGCTGCTCTGCGCCATTTCCGATGCGCTGGGCGGGCATGTTTTCAACCGCACGCCGGTTGTGCCCGACATGATCATCAATTTCCTGTCCAAGCAGCCGCAGGCACATCGGCCGCTGCAGGTCAGCACGGTATAGGGGGGTTCTGCCATGATCATCAGGGACATGATGCCGGGCTTCGAACTGTACCAGCCCGCCAATCTGAAAGACGCGCTCGCGCTGCTCTCGCGCTTCGGCAAGGATGGCTGGAAGCTCGCCGGCGGCAATGACAGCCTCACCTGGTTCAAGGAGCGCATCAAGCGGCCAAAGGCGGTGATCGACATCTCCGACATCGCCGAGCTGAAAGGAATTCGCGAAACCGCTGACGGGATCGAGATCGGTGCGCTGACCACCCTCACCGAGATCGCGACCAACCCGATCATCCGCGCGAAATACCGGGTGCTCGCCGATGCCGCGCAGCGCGTGGCCAGTCCGCAGATTCGCAACACCGGCACGCTGGGCGGCAACGTCTCGCAGGATGCGCGCTGCTGGTATTACCGCTACGGTCTGCCGTGCTACCGCGCCGGCGGCAACACCTGCTTCGCCGACACGCCCGAGGGCATGAACCGCGAACATGCCTTGTTCGAAAGCGACCGCTGCATCGCCGTCACCCCGTCCGACATCGCCCCCGCTTTGGTGGTGCTGGACGCCAAGATGGTCGTGCAGAGCGCATCCGGCGAACGGGTGATCGGCACCGATGAATTCTTCGTCGGCCCGAAGATCGACATCACCCATCTGACCTCGGTCAAGCCCGAGGAAATTCTGACCAAAATACGCATTCCCAAAAATTGGGCCGGCGCGCATTTCTATTTCGAGAAGGTCGCCGATCGACAGACCTGGGATTTCGCGCTGGTCAACGTCGCCGCGGCTCTCATCGTCAAGGACGGGGTGATCCAGGAATCACGCATCGCCTGCGGCGCGGTGAGCGCGGTGCCGCGTCGGTTGAACGCGGTGGAGGACATCATCAAGGGCCAGAAGCTGGATGAGAACATCGCCAAGCTGGCCGGGCAGTCCGCCTCGCGCGGCGCGCGCCCGGTCAACTACAACCGCTTCAAGATTCCGCTGATGAACAACCTGGTGATGCGGGCGATCCGCGACGCCAAAGCCTGATCGTCATGACGTGGTTTCGTTACGCCCAGGACGTCTATGGGCAGGATATCCTGCTCGGCGCGTCCTGGGGCCTGATCTGGTGGTTCGCCGCCGCGGCGGCGGCATTCATCGTGCTGCATCTGGTCTTCAAGCTGCTGGCGCGCGGCGGCAGCCCCGCGGTCACCATGACGGGCAATCCAAAAGCCCGCATGGTGCGTCATCATCTTATCGATCGCCTGTATCACTGGATCATGGCCTGCTCGATGGTCACCCTGCTGGTGACCGCCTTCGCCCCGTTGCTGGGATGGAGCTTCGGCTGGGTCACCATCCACTGGATCGCCGGCGTGATTCTGGCCCTTCTGGTGGGTTACCACATCATCCGCGCGATCGGCTGGCAGGACATCTGGGCGATGACGCCGGGGCTGGCCGACCTGTGCGGCGTCTGGCGCACGGCCGCCCGTGCGCTGTCGCGCCGTGGCCCGACCGCGGGGCTGCCCGGAAAATACACGCTGTTGCAGAAGCTCTATCATTGGGGCATCGCCAGCATGGTGCTCGTGCTGATCGGCACCGGCGCGCTGATGCTCAGCAAGATCGACACGCCGTTCTGGCAAAGAAATCCCTATTGGCTGTCGCAGGACACCTGGGGGATCGTCTACACCGTGCATGATTTCTGCGCGCTGTTCGCGCTGAGCCTCGTGATGGTCCACATCTATTTCGGGCTGCGACCCGAAAAACTATGGCTCCTGCGCTCGATGATCCTGGGCTGGATCACCCGCGGCGAGTATCTGGCCAACCACGATCCCAAGCGCTGGCCGGCGTCCGATCCCACCAACGGGTCGGAGCGATGATCTCGCCAAACCCCATCAACCACCCGCGCCGGGCGCCGATCGCGCCAGGCACCGCACAAGGACCACGATGACCGACACGCCGCCCCCCCCGTCCGGCCTCGCCGAGCGGATCGACACCATCGAAGAAGCCTATGAATTCATGCTCGCCTATGCCGCGCAGGGGTTGCGCGAGGAAAGCGACAGCACCGGGCCCAGCATCCGCGACTTCATCACCCGCGCGCATGACGCGGTGGCGGGGCTGGCCGGGTCGGTGCGCCCGCTGCTGGGCACCTCCGCCTCCGGGTTTGTCGCGCTGCTGACCCAGGATGCGCAGGCCGCCCAGGCAGCGCTGAGCCTCGTGCTGTCCTGCCGCTCGATCAGCTCGCAACTGGTCGATAATCTGAACGGCAGCATCCATCTGCGGACCTTGCTGACCGACCTGTTCCTGATTGACGAGGCCGTCAAAAGCGGCTTGTGATCG
>DAHWBL010000346.1 GCA_027323595.1 Acetobacteraceae bacterium
ACCCCAGCACCAGATTGAGGCTGCTGGCAGCCAGCGCGAAAATCAGGATGCGGGTGAGCACCCGCAGATAAAATGGCTGGCCGATCGCGCCAAACGCCATCGGCGCGGCCACCAGAAATGCTGCGGCGGCGACGATAAAGACCGCGCGCCCGCGCCGCGATCCGCGCAAAGACCTAGACATTGGCCGGAAACAATCCACGCGGACGCCAGAACAGCACCGAGGCCATCATCACATAGATGACGATCTGCGAAATCCCCGGCGGCAGGAGCACCCGTCCGACGGTATCGGCGATCCCCACCAGCACGGCGGCCAGCGCGGCCCCGCGGATCGAGCCGATGCCACCGATCACGATCGCGATCAGGCTTTGCACCAGAACCGGCTCGCCCATGCCGATCTGCACGCTATAGATCGGCCCGGCGAGGGTGCCCGCCACCGCCGCCAGCACCGCGCCGAGCGCGAACACGAAAGTATAGAGGTCAGAAATATTGATGCCCAAAGCTGCGATCATCGCCCGGTCCGACGCGCCCGCGCGAATGATCATGCCCAGCCGCGTGCGCGCCACCAGCCAGTACAGCAGCACCGAGATCACCAGCCCCGCGGCGATGATCGCCAGCCGATAGGCCGGATAAAAAAGTCCCGGCAGCAGCGCCACGTTGAACTGAAATAATTGTGGAATCGGCGCATCCAGCGGCAACGGACCCCACAGCACGCGCACGAACTCGTCCAGAAACATCACCGCGCCGAACGAGATGATCACCTGCTCCAGATAGCCGCGCGCATATAGCCGCTGAAACAGCACGCGCTCCATCACCGCGCCAACCAGCCCGGTGCCGATCGCCGCGACGACGATGCCCAGCGAGAAATAACCCGACGAAGCCCGCAGGCTGAAGGCGATATAGGCACCGACCATGTAGAGCGCGCCATGCGCCAGATTGACCAGCCGCATGATGCCCAGAACCAGCGTCAGTCCCGACGCCAGCAAAAACAGCGTCACGCCGAGTTGCACACCGTTCAGCGTCTGCTCAAGAACAACCGCGATCATGCGCCCGTCCGCCGCGGCCGCTCAGTGCGCCGGCATGTGGCACTGGTTCACATAATCATCGCCATGCATGGAAAACACGGTGCCGCGCACCTGCTGCTCCACCGCCCCGGCGGGTGATTTGGCCACCTGCAAGAGGTAGAAATCCTGCAACGGAAAATGGTTCGGACCGAATTTGAACCCGCCGCGCACGGAGGCGAAATCCGCCTTTTCCATCGCCTTCACCAGTGCGGGCCGATCATCCGCGCCACCGGTCTGTCGCAACGCGCTGTCCAGCAGCAATGCGGCGTCATAGGCATAGGCCGCGTAGAATGACGGGGTGTCGTGATATTTCGCGCGGTAGGCGGCAACGAATGCCTGGTTGGCCGGGTTGGGCAGATCGGCGTTCCACGATGCGGTCTGATAGGTTTGCATCGGTGCATCGCCCATCGCCGCCAAATTGGTGCCGTCGATGGAGGAGGCGGTGAACAGGGGGAATTTTTCCAGCAATCCGGCCTGGGAATATTGCTTGATGAAATTGACCGCGAGATTGCCAGGATAAAACGCAAACACCGCCTGGGGCGCGGCGAGACGGATCTGGGTCAGCTCGGCGGAAAAATCCTGCTGGGTCATCGGCGTGAACAGCTCTTTGACGACATTGCCCTTGTAATAACGCTTGACGCCAGCAACGACTTCCCGCCCCCCCTCGAAATTCGGCGCCTCGATAAACAGGTTCTTGATGCCGATATCCTGCATATGCTGGCCCATCGAGGCGGCGGTGTCGCTGTTCTGCCAGGAGGTCGAGAAGAAATACGGATCGCAGAACTTGCCGGCCAATTCTCCAGGACCACCGACGGTCGAGATCATCACCGTGCGCGCCTGCACCACCGGCTGATAGGCGGCCAGGATCACGTTGGTCAGCGTCGGCCCGAGCATGACATCGACCTTGTCCTGCTCCACCATCTGGATCGCCGCCTGCAATCCGACATCGGGCTTGGCCTGGTCGTCCTGGCGAACGATCTGCACCGGCACACCGCCCAGCCTGCCGCCATTGGCATCCAGCTCCAGCATGAAGGCGTTGGTGATCGCCTGGCCGATCATGCCGAACGGGCCGGAGAAGGTCTCCAGGATCCCGATCTTGACCGGCCGCTTTTCCTGCGCGTTCGCCGCCGGTGAACAAAGCGCGGCGGCGATGGCCAGTGATGCGAACAGATGTGTTTTCATGTCGTCTCCGCGCCTGGGTGATCAGCCGATGGTCTGGAACTCGGTCGAGAAGCGATGCAGCCGTCGCGCGCCGGTGGCGGTGATGTGCACGGTTTCGGCAAACACCGCGCCGGTGCTGCCATCGCGCCATTTCGGATCGAACAGATCGATGTTGAAGGCGAACACCATGCCGTCGACAAACTCGTCGCCGATGGTGGCCAGCGCCGCCTGGTCCGCCGCCAGCGCGTGGTAGCGAAAGCGCGGATATTCCAATGAAGCGAGGCCATGGCCATGGATTCCGGTTTCGCAGATGCCAAGCCCGGCATCGTCGATCACCTTCTTCACCTCGCCCATGCAGCCCGAGATCGATTTGCCAGGCCCGAACACCTGCATGCCACGCTCATAGGCCGCCACGCACACGTCATAGATCCGCCGCGTGTTGGCATCGGGTTCGCCCAGGCAATAGGTCCGCTCGACATGGGTGAAATAGCCACCGATCTTGGGATGGATCTCGCAGGTGATCAGATCACGCGCCGCCATCCGCCGCGTGGTCGGCAGGCGAAACGGATGCGGGAAAGGGTACTGGTCGCAGGCCCACAAGAACAATGTCGGCTCCTCGCCGCCCTCGGCGAGCATGGCCTGCATCATCCCGCCATAGACCTCGGATTCGCGCACGCCCGGGCGCGCCATGTCGCGACAGGCCTGCAACATCATGTCGCCGAGTGCCGCCGCCTGCTCAAGCATGCTGATTTCCTCGGCGGATTTCACCGCGCGCATTTTCTCCATCATGTCGCCCAGATCAACGATGCGCAGGCCCGGCAACGCCGCCTTGATCTCCTCCAGCACCGAATGCGGCAGCCAGCCATCGGGGTCCAGCGGCCCGGCCAGACCATCCATGCCGATCGTCGCCCGTTCCAGCCCCATCTGCTTCAGCCGCGCGACGACGCTTGCGGCCCAACTGCCACGGCGGGCGCGCACATCGTCCACCCAATCCTGCGCGCGCCGCCAATATTCGACGAAGGTCGGCATGAACACAAACGAAGTCGGCTCACCCTGCAACGGAAAAATCAGGGTGTTGTTTTCCGCATTGCCGCCGATCGGGCACAGATAGCGCGCATTGGCGGTGCAGAAATCCCACATCGCCGGCCACCCCCACAGCACCAGACAATCGATCCCGCGCGCGCGCATCTGCGCACGGGTCAGCGTCCAGCGCCGGTCGCGCTCGGCAAGCGACAGTCGCGGCAGTTCGAGTTGGTCGCGCATCCCCGCCTCCCTAGAATTTCAACCGCTTCAAGCTGCTCAGATAATCGGCAACCCCGGCCTCGAGATCGAACTGCGGGGCGAATCCCAACTCCTCGCGGGCGCGGGTGATGTCGTAGATGCTGCACATCGGATAGGGGCTTTTCAGAAAGTTCAGCCCCGGCCCGATGCGAATGTCGGCGCCTTGGATGTGGCGCCGCACGATCGCCGCCATGTCGTTGAGGGTCGCACCTTTGCCGCTGCCGATGTTGAAGATGCGGCTTTTCAGATTTTGCTTGGTGCATGCGAGATAGATGCCCAGCGCCGAGTCCTTGTTGTAGATGAAATCATCGCGCTGGTCGCCGCCCTGCTCGATCACGAACGGACGGCCATGGAACGGCGCCTCGATCAACTGGCTGGTGACACCCATGTTGCCGTGCCGCGCGGTCTTGCCGGGGCCATAGGTGGTGGCAAAGCGCAGCACCACGACATCGAGCCCCATGTTCGCGGCGTAATAGATGCCCGCGTTCTCGCCCATCAGTTTGGCGGAGTCATAGATGCGCTTTGGGTTTTTCGGCGTGTCCTCATGCACCGGGCGATAGGTCGGGTCGCCATATTCGCCCTCGGCGGGACCATAGACACCCTTGGCGGAGGTGTAGACCACGCGCGCGACATCGAACGCGCGCGCCGCCTCCAGCACATTGATCATGCCCATCACATTGACCTGCACCGACAGCGCCGGATTGGCCGCCGACACCGCGCCGACGAAGGCCGCGGTGTGCACGATGTGGGTGATCTTGTGCGTCTTGATGGTTTGCAGCAGCCGCGGCATGTCCAGAATGTCGCCGAGCTCGACATCGATCTTGTCAAGAATGTCGGCAACCAGGCTCTCGTCGCGGTGGCGCGCGAACACCACCGGGCGGTGCCCCTCACGAACGAATTTGCGTGTCGCCTCGGCGCCGATCACGCCCATGCCGCCGGTGATGAGAACCCGCATCCGCCCCTCCCCTGTCGTCGCGGCATCTTGTGTCGTCCGCGTTCGGCGCTTATTAACTCACGCGAGAGTTATGGTCAACGGATCAATGCCAGCCCCAGCCGCCGCACCCGCCGAAATTCCGGCCGCACCCGCCCGCAGGCGTGACAGCGCCGCCACCCGCGCGCGGCTGCTGCACGCGGCGATGGAACAATTCGCGCTCAAGGGTCTTGACGCCCGCATCGAGGACATCGCCGAGCGCGCCGGCACCAACCGGCGCATGGCCTACTATGATTTCGGCAGCAAGGAGGGCCTGTATCTCGCCGCCCTCGAAGCGACCTATCTGGAGCTGGTCGATGTCGAGAAAATGATCGATGTCGAGGCGCTGGGTCCGCTCGAAGCGGTCGCCGCCCTGGTCTCGGCGAAGTTCGAGCACTACATCAAATATCCGCGCTACATCGAATTCCTCAAAATCGAAAACCTCTATCACGGCCGCCACCTGCGCGCCTCGGCCCGCATCGATGAACTGCGCGCGCCGCTCATCTCGGTGCTCGCGCGCGTGCTCGAACGTGGCGCCGCACTCGGCATCGTGCGCAAACGCATCGACGCCGCGGAACTCTATATCTCCATCTGCGCGCTGGGATATTTCGTTTTCTCCAACCAGTACACGCTGGGCGTGGTGTTCGAGCGCGACCTCACCGCCCCGGCCGCGCTGGCCCGCCGGCACCGGCTGATCATCGACATGGTGACCTCCTATCTCACCGCCGGCCTGCCCGCCGCGCCGGCTCCGCGCGCCCGGGCTTGCGCGAAGGCTCCGGCCCGCTACAAACGCTGATCGATCCGCAACGATCCGGAGTCCGCCGCGCATGGCCAACACCCCACCGGCAGCCAACACCGCCGACCCCGTCACCCACGACGTCATCATCATCGGCTACGGCCCGGTCGGCCAGGCGCTGGCGCTGATGCTCGCCCGCCAGGGCAGGCGCGTGGCGGTGTGCGAACGCTGGCAGACCCGCTATCCGCTGCCGCGCGCGGTCTGCATCGACCATGAGCTGTATCGCGTGCTCTGCGCCATCGGCATGGAACCCGACCTGCCCGACATCTGCCAGCGCGGCCCGCTCTATCAATGGTTCAACGCAGACTGGCGCGAACTGCTGGTGATCGACTGGTCGGTGGACTCGATCTCGGGCGGCCCGGAAGTCAATTTCGTGCACCAGCCGACCCTTGAGGAAGCACTCGATCGCGCCGTCGCCGCGGCCCCTGGCGTTGATGTGCTGCTCGGCCAGGAAGCCATCGCGGTCAGCCAGGCGGCCGATCGCGCCACGGTGCGGCTGCGCGCACGTGACGGCGGAAGCGAACAGAGCCTGTCGGCGCGCTACATCGTGGGCTGCGACGGCGCCAACTCGCTGGTGCGCGAAACCATCGGCGGCGGCCGCGAGGATCTCGGCTTCGAGGCGGACTGGCTGGTGATCGACGCGCTGCTGAAGGACGGCGTCACCATCGAATCTCTCGGCATCCCGGCGGCGGGGCAATATTGCAACCCCACCCGGCCCACCACCATCGTTCCCGCCGGCAAACGCCACGGCCGCATCTTCCGCCGCTGGGAATTCATGCGCCTGCCCGGCGAGCGCAACGAGGAGCTCGAAAACGAGGCCACCGTGTGGCGCCTGCTCAAGCCCTGGGCCGGCCCCGACGACATCGAGCTGGTTCGCCACAAGATCTATAATTTCCGCTCGCTGATCGCCAACCGATGGCGCGACCGCCGGCTGCTGATCGCCGGCGACGCCGCGCACGTGATGCCGCCCTTCATGGGACAGGGCATGTGCGCGGGCCTGCGCGACGGCTGGAACCTCGCCTGGAAGCTCGGCCTCGTGCTCGATGGCACCGCCGGCGACCTTCTGCTCGACAGCTACCAGCCCGAACGCCGCCCGCATGTGCGCGCGCTGGTCGAGGCGTCGATCTATCTGGGCCGCATCATCTGCATCCCCGACGCCGCGCAGGCCGCCGCGCGCGACCATGATTTTCTGTCCGGCAGCGCCGCGCCGCCGCCGCCCTTCCCGCACCTCATCGACGGGCTGGTCCACCGCGCGCCCGACGGTGCGCCCTCGCCCGGCGCCGGGCTGCTCGCCCCGCATGTCACCGCCAGCCGCGCCGGGCGCACCGCGCGGCTGGATGATCTGCTCGGCCCCGGCTGGCTGCTGCTCGCCACCGCCGACCCGACCGCCGCGCTCGGCCCCGCCGCCGGCCTGCTCGACCGGCTGTCCGCCCGCATCGCCTGCCTGGACGACCCCGCCAGCGCCTGCGCCATCACCGATCTGGACGGCAGGCTCGCCCCATTCATGGCCGCGCAGGGCTGGACCGCGATGCTCGTGCGGCCGGATTTCTACGTCTATGGCGGCGCCGCGAGCCCGGCCGGGCTGGCCACTCTGCTCGCCGATCTGGCCGCCGACCTGGCCCGGCTCGGGCTCGATGGAGGCGATCGCGATTTGGTGACAAAATGAAACGCACCCGTGGCGTTTACTTTTTGCCGGTGATACGCTCCGTTCACCGCCCGGACAGTCCGGCGCGGCCTCGGAGGCCCAGCCGATGCCCATCGCCCGCACGATTTTGCTGTTCGCCGCCGCGCTCACCCTGGGCGGCTGCGTGATCGCCCCCGGTCCTGGCTATTACCGGCCCTACCCGCATTTCTGGTGGCGCTGACCCCGCCCGACCCGGCCGAGCCTGCGCCGGCATCAACCCGGCGCGGCGGCCGCCCCTCGCGCGCCGACGCCGAGCGCCTGGGCGAGCACATCCTCGCCGCCGCCGCCGCCCTGCTGCTCACCCAGGGCTTCGACGCCACCTCGATGGAGGCGATCGCCGCCAGCGCCGGCGTGTCCAAGCGCACCCTTTACGCCCGCTTCGCCGACAAGGGCGCGGTGCTGCGCGCGGTGGTGGCCGATCTGGTCGCAAGCCGCCTGCCCGGCTTCACCGCCGCCCTCGCCGAGCCCGACCTGCCCGCCGCGCTCACCAACGCCGCCGGCCACATGCTCGACGCCGCCCTGCACCCCACCGGGCTCGGGCTCTACCGGCTGCTGGTCGCCGAGGCCGGCCGCATCCCCGCGCTGCCGGCGCTGCTGCACGAGGCCGGCGCCAACAGCGGCATCGCCCAG
>DAHWBL010000167.1 GCA_027323595.1 Acetobacteraceae bacterium
TCGTCGTCCGCGCCAAGGCCGGCGGCGAACGGGCCGTCGATGGACAGGCTGAGCGTGTCGGACGGGGTGGCGCGCAGGCGGTCGGCGGCGGCGGCGAACACCACCAGAGAATCGAGCAGATGGTAGCCATCGGCGCGGCGGCCGGTGACGTGGAGGAACAAATTGATCTTGGCCGGGGCGTCGCCGGCGGGGGCCCCGGTCAATTTCGCGTTGGCGCGGCCGGCGTGGCGGCGGGCGGTGGAGCGTCGGGGGGAGTGGTGGCGGGCGCCTCGGCCGGGGTGGCGGTGGCGAGCGCGGCCTCGGTCTCGGCCAGCTCCTTTTCGACGTGGGCGCGATCGTCGGGGTCGGGCTTGAGGCTGAGCACCCGGCGCCATTGATAGACCGCCTCCAGCTTGCGGCCGGCGCGGGCATAGGCGTCACCCAGATGCATGTTGATGGTGGCGTCCTCGGTTTGCAGCTCGGCGGCGCGTTCCAGTGCGGCGATGGCGCCGGCGGTGTCGCCTTGGCGCAGCTTGACCCAGCCCAGACTGTCGATGACCGCGCCGTCCTCGGGTTGCAGCAGCGCCGCGCTTTCCAGCATCTCGCGCGCCTGCACCAGATGCTTGCCCTGATCGGCCCAGGAATAGGCGAGATAGTTCAGCACCGAGGGCTGGCGCGGCGCGAGCTGCACGGCGTGTTCGAGGTCGGGCTCGGCGTGGTCCCAGTCCCCGGCGCGTTCGAGGCTGACGCCGCGTTCGAAATACAGCCGCCAGGTGATCGGGTCGAACGGCTGAAGCCTGGCGATGGCGGTGGTGAAGGCGGCGGCGGCGGCGGCGAACTGGTTGTCGGCGCGCAGGATTTCGCCTTTTTGTTCGAGCGGCTCGCCGCGGTCCGGGTATTCGGTGGCCAGCGCGTCGAGAATGGTGACGGCCGGGCCGGTCTTGCCTTCGCCGGCCAGGATGCTGGCCGAGCGCAGCCGCGCCACCGGCGCCAGCGGGTCCTGCGGGCCGATCGCGCCCAGCGCGGCCAGTGCCTGGGCGGGCTGTTGTTGGGCGGCGAGGATGTCGGCCTGGAGCAGGCGCGCGGCGGCGAAATCGGGGCGCATCTGCAAGGCGTAGCGCAGCAGCAGCAGCGCCAGATCATTGCCTTGCGCCTGGTTCAGCGCGGCGGCGACCGCGACGTAGCTCTCGGCGAAGCCGTCCCGGGCGGTGGCGACCGGGCGGGTGGCGAGCTGGGCGCGCAACGCCGGCAGGGCGAGGCGCAGCGGGCCGTCGGCGGCGACATATTCGGACAGCCGGCGCGCCGCGGTTTCGGGGTTGCCGTGGCGGGCCTGCCAACTGGCGAGGATCTGGCCCAGCCGCAGCCCGACCGAGCCGCCATTGTTGCTGGCCAGATCGTAGAAATGCGCGGCATCGCTGGTTCGGCCGGCGGCGTCGGCGATCAGCGCCATGTGCAGGTTGAACAGGGCGGCGTAGCGCGGGGTGGCGGCGGCGGCGCGCAGCGTGGCCAGTGCCTCGTCGGTGCGGCCGGCGCCATAGCGCGCCCAGGCGAGCAGCAGCGGACGCAGCACCTCGCCGCTGGACTGGCGCGGCAGGGCGCGCAGCCGGGTGATGGCGGCGGGCCAGTGGCCGGCCAGGCCGTCGAGGTCGGCGAGCAGCATGATGGCGGCGGGGTTGGTGGCTTCGGCGCGGGCGAGGCGGGCGGCCTCGGGGCGGTCGGCGATGATGGCGGCGAGCAGGGCGCGGTCGCGCAGCTCGGGGATGGCGGGGTCGAGCGCCAGGGCGGCGAGGTAATGCTTGGCGGCGGTGTCGAGGTCGGTCTGGCTGGTGGCGAACTGACCGGAGAGGAAATTGCCGAAGGCGCCGAAATGCGCCTCTCGCCGTTCGCGGCTGGTTTGCGCGGCGGCATGCGCGTCCGGCGCGGTGTTGGCGGCGGCTGGCGTGGCCAGGGCGAGGGCCGCGCCCAGGATGACGCAGGTGGGGGCGAGGCGGGCGCGCGGGGACGAGGTTTGCATGGCGTCAGTTTATCAGTCCGTGGCGTTCGAGGCCATGCGCGCGGCGGGGCTGTCGCAATTCGCAACATTCGGGGCCGGGCGGCGACATGCGGGGCTGGAATGGTGGGGCTGGCATGGTTGGGCTGGGCGCTGGCATGATGGGGGATGGACGCGATGGCAGCCCTGCGGGCGCAACTGGAATGGGGAGCCGACGAGGCGCTGGAGCTGGCGCCGCGGGTGCGGCTGGATCAGCCGCGGCCTGAGCCGGCGCGTCCGGCGGCGGTGGTGGTGGCGCCGGCGGCGATGCGGCCGGCCGCGCCAGGGATTTTGGGGCCGGTGATGTTGACGCCGGGGATGTTGGCGCCGGGTCGGCGGGCGATGGAGCTGGCGGCCGGGGCGGGGGACCTCGCGCAGTTGCGTGCGGCGCTGGCCGGGTTCGATGGCTGTGCGCTTGCCGCCACCGCGACCAATCTGGTGTTCACCGATGGCGATCCTGCTGCCGGGCTGGTGCTGATCGGTGAAGGGCCGGGGGCGGAGGAGGACCAGCAGGGCAGGCCGTTCGTTGGCGCGTCTGGCCGGTTGCTCGACAAGATGCTGGCCTCGATCGGGCTTGATCGGACCAAATGTTTGATCACCAACGTTATTTTCTGGCGCCCGCCGGGCAATCGCACGCCGACCGACAGCGAGGTGGCGCTGTGTCTGCCGTTCATGCTGCGGCTGCTGGCGCTGACCAGGCCGCGCCATGTGGTGACGCTGGGCAAGCTCGCGACGGCGGCGCTGAGCGGGCAGAATGACGGGATCAGGCGGTTGCGCGGGCGGTGGCTGCCGGTGGCGGCGCCGGGGGCGGGCGAGCTTGGGGTGGCGGAGGGGCTGACGGCGCTGGCGATGCTGCATCCGGCGTATCTGTTGCGCACGCCCTCGGCGCGGCGGGAGGCGTGGTCGGACATGCTGACGCTGCGCGAGGCGCTGGAGGCGGGGGCGACAAAACCCGACAAAGAGGCGTCGAACGGCTGACATCACGAATTCGTGATGGTGGATTTTTGGTGGCTAAACCCTTGACGCAGCGACGCTCTGTGGTGTCAATGGTGGGTTACGAGACGGTGGAGGCTTGCGGTCGGCGCGCGCCCTGTGTAGGGGCGTGGCCATGCGAGGCCTATCAACCGGCCCGCGTCGGATCACCAATGCCGCGGCGTTCGCCGTTGGCGCGGTGTTTCTGGCGGGGGCAGCCGGCACTGCCGGTGCGCAACCAGCGACCCCATCCGAAGACATCGCCTTCCTCCCGCCCCGGCTGCGGTTGCCCGATGGCGCGCCGGCGTTGCCGCGGCCGTTGAGCGCGGCGGACGCCGAGGCCGTGCGCGGCATGCTCGCGGCCTACGCCGTCGGTGACGTCGATGAAGCGGCGGCACTTCAGGCCGGGTTGCGCAGCGAGCTGCTGCTTGGCGAGCTTGCCGCGCAACGGTTTATTTTGCGTCCCGAGCAGGCGAGCCTGCCGGAATTGCAGGCGTGGTTTGATCGCAATATTTCCTTGCCGCAGGCGCCGGCGATCCATGCGCTGATGGGCGCGCGCGCGCCGCGCGGCACGGTGCTTCCGGCGTTGCCGGCGCGCGATGTCGATGACCGGATCGATCCGGAAGAATCCTTGCCTGATCTTGGACAAATCCGCAACGCCGGGCTCGATCACGCGGTGCTCGATGCGGCGCGGCGGGGGCGGGCGGATACGGTGATCCGACTGTTGAAAACTTCACATATAACGCCGGCATATCGTGCGGAGCTGGCCGCCGAGGCGGCGCGCGCGGCGTTGGTGGCTGGCGATGACGCGAGCGTGCGCGCGATCGCCGATGATGCGGGCACGCGCACGGCGCAGGCAGCGGACACCTCGTTCGCGGCCGGGCTCGCGGACTGGCGGGCTGGTGAGGTGGTGGCCGCGGCGGCGCGCTTCGAGGCGGCCTGGCATGCCGCGATCGCGACCCCCGCGGAGCGCGCGGCGGCGTCGTTCTGGGCGGCGCGGGCGCATCTGCGCAGCGGCGATCCGGCGGCGTACGCGCCATGGATGCGCCGTGCCGCGGCCGAACCGCGCAGCCTGTACGGGCTGCTCGCGCGCCGTGCGCTGGGCGCGGGCATCGGCTTTGTGGTCGATGATGCAACCCTTGGGGTCGCCGATATCGATGCGGTGGCGGCACAGCCGGCGGGGCTGCGCGCGTTCGCCTGGCTACAGGTCGGGCAGAGCGCGCTCGCCGAGGCGGATTTGCAGAGCCTGTGGCCGCAACTGCGCGCCAATGCGGCGATGGCGCGTGCGGTGCTGTTGATCGCGCGCGACGCGGGGCTTGATACCATCAGCGCCAGGCTGGCGAATTTGCAGCAGATGCGCGACGGGCGGCTGCATGACGATGCACGTTTCGCGCTGCCCGCGTTTGCCGCCGGACAGAGCCTGCGGGTGGACCCACCGCTGATCTATGCGATCGCGCGGGTGGAATCGCATTTCGATCCGCATGCGGTCTCGCCGATGGGCGCGCGCGGGCTGATGCAACTGCGCCCGCAGACGATTGCGTTTATCAATGGTTTCGCCGACACCGCCGATCTTGCCCGGCGGCTGCATGAGCCTGGATATAACATCGAGATGGGGCAAAGGTTATTGCAATATCTCGCGCGGCTCGATGTGGTGGGGCATGATCTGGTGCGGTTGATCGCGAGCTATAACGCGGGGCCGGGAAATTTGCAGAAATGGCTCGATGACGGGCGCGGGCGGGATGATCCGTTGTTGTTCATCGAGACGATTCCGCTGGATGAGACACGGCATTTCGTGACCTCGGTGTTGCGCAATTCATGGATGTATGCGGCGCGCATGCATCGCCAGCCGGCCGGGCTTGACGAACTTGCCGCCGGTGCGTGGCCGAAATTCGATGCCGATGCGCGCGCCGAGGTCGTCACGCTGCATT